>JBGSUZ010000081.1:0-8841 GCA_041753235.1 Acidaminobacteraceae bacterium | reverse complement strand
CCCACTTCTTCAAGCGTGCGTGCTCTGCCGTCTTCAAGACCAAATCTGAGCTTGAGTACCTTTTGTTCTCTTGGTGTTAGGGTTTCCAGAACTTCCATGAGTTGCTCTTTGAGCATTGAGAAAGCTGCTGCGTCTGCTGGTGCAGGTGCATCTGTATCTGGAATAAAGTCGCCAAGGTGGCTGTCTTCTTCTTCACCAATCGGTGTTTCAAGCGATACTGGCTCTTGCGCTATTTTAAGTATTTCTCTTACCTTTTCAACGCTCATGTCCATCTCTGCAGCAATTTCTTCTGGCTTAGCATCTCTACCAAGTTCTTGAAGGAGTTGTCTCGAAACACGAATGAGTTTGTTAATGGTTTCAACCATATGCACTGGAATACGAATCGTTCTCGCTTGGTCAGCAATCGCTCTTGTAATCGCCTGTCTGATCCACCAAGTTGCATAAGTAGAGAATTTATAACCTTTACGATAGTCAAACTTTTCTACGGCTTTAATTAAACCAAGGTTACCTTCTTGAATAAGGTCGAGGAATTGCATGCCTCTGCCCACGTAACGCTTGGCAATACTGACTACGAGTCTAAGATTGGCTTCGCAAAGCTTTTTCTTAGCTTCTTCGTCGCCCTCTTCCATACGCTTCGCAAGAGAAATTTCCTCTTCACCGCTAAGAAGTGGTACCTTACCAATTTCCTTGAGGTACATACGAACAGGGTCGTCTATGCTGATGCCCTTAGGAAGTGACAGGTCGTCAAACTCAGGCTCTTCTGCAGACTCCTTATCCTCATCTTCATCTTCATCGTCATCTGATGCGAACGAGTCATCGTCTGAACCATCCTTGTCACCAATTACCTCAATGCCCATAGATGCTAATGAATCATAAATGTCCTCTATTTGGTCCTTGTCAATATCTAGTTCTGATAAACCATTTTCGATTTCCGAGTATGTCAAATTGCCTTTTTTCTTACCTTTTGAGGCGAGCTCTCTTACCATATCGATATGTTGCGGATCTATTTTTCTACTCATTTATCTTCACTCCCCTCAATACTTGCTTGCCCTTCATCGCTTCACTCTTCATCTGTTTCAATTCCGTTTCCTTTCTGATGTACATCAGCTTATGCTGAGTCGCTTCGGCTGATGACATTTCATTTGCTTCGGTTTTTTCAAACCTTAAACGCGCATTTTTAACGGTATCTATCTGCTCATCAAATAAAAGGAGTTGATAGGTCGCTAACGTCGCTGCCAAGTCTTTATCAAATTGTTCTGAAATGACCATGGCTTTGAAAAAGCGTTCCAGATTCATGGCTGAGTCCATGTCGAACTGTTGCATGACCTGAGCTATGTCTACTTCTGCATAGGTGTCATAGTAGGCACTGAGCAAAAACATTAGTTGACGAATTTCTTCGTTTCTAATGTGGTCAATAGACACCTTGGCAGTCACAGCTGTAAAACCCTGTCTGTTGTGAAGTGCCAATTCTAGTAGTTTTTTCTCTATGTCATTCAGCTTACTGCGTCCTTCCGTATTGATACTGACTTTATCAATACGTTTCACATCGCCATAGGGACTGTAGCCGCCTGAACTGTTCTGACTATACTGCGGCTTGCTTTGATAGGTGTTTTGACCACTGACCTCTTTAAAAATTGCCACGCGGTCATACTGCATGTCTTGAGCTAAGAAGTCGATGTAATAACTTTTTTCAACTTCACTTTCCAGTGAACGAATGAGAAGGGCGGCTTTTTTAATATAGTCCATTTTGCCCTGCTGTTGATTCAAGTTGAAAGACAGCTTGAGTACCTTAAGCTGGTACGCAAAGCTCTCCTCTGCATTGGAAAGTGCTTCAAGAAATGCGGCCTTGCCTTTTTGGCGAATGTACTCGTCCGGGTCCATATTATTTTCTAGCGTCAGAACCTTGAGTTTGGCATTTATGCCTTTTAACACTTCAAGGCTGCGCATAGCAGCTTTTTTCCCGGCGAGGTCTCCGTCAAAGCAGAGCACAATGGTATTGGCATAGCGGTCTAAAATTTTGCCGTGTTCAGCGGTAAGTGCCGTACCCAGTGTTGCCACCGCATAAGGAATCCCTTGCTGATGTAGGGCTATAACGTCCATATAGCCTTCTACGACAATAACTTGACCATTGTCCTTAATCTCTTTTTTACCCTGAAAGAGACCGTATAGCGTTACACTTTTATTAAAAACCGGCGTCTCTGAGGTATTTAGGTATTTGGGAAGGGTCTCATCCATGACCCGGCCTCCAAAGCCTAAAAAATCTCCCTTGACGTCTCGGATGGGAAACATGACACGTCCTCTGAACCTGTCAAAATAACCATTGCCTTCTTTTTTCTCTGAAAGTAGTCCAGCGCGTACCATCTCTTTTTGAAGAATTGGTGTTGTACCGACTGCTTTAAGCAAACCGTCCCAAGTATTACCTGAATAACCAATACCAAAATGGTTGATCATTTCTTCCGTAATACCACGACGCGCCAGATAACCAAGGGCATTCTGTGATTTTTTAAGGTTCTTGTAGTAGTAAACAGCGGCCTGTCGGTTGACATGGTACAGCCTTTTTTTCAGTTCTGAATAATCGGGCTTGCCACTTTCTACTTTATAGGGTTCTAGGTCAATGCTAAACTGCTCCGCTAGAAACTCAATGGCATCTAAAAAGTCCAGATGCTCTTTTTCCATAACAAAGCCTATTGCATTGCCTGAAGCCTGACACCCAAAGCAGTGGTACAGCTGCTTGTCTTCTGAGACAGAAAACGAAGCTGTTTTTTCATTGTGAAAAGGACAAAGTCCCATGTGATTCTTGCCACCTTTTTTAAGTGGCGTGTAACGCGAAATCAAATCGACAATATTCACACGATCTAATATCACTTCCGATATTTGATTGTTATATTTTGACATTGTTTTGCACCGACCTGACCTTCGTATATATAGCGACTAAGTACAATTCGACAAAAATAATTAATATCCTTCTAAAAAATTAAAGTTTAAATTTACTGATTATTTAATAGCATTTAAACTTAAGCCAATATGCTACACCCAAAAATTCGGAATAAATAAATCTTTATACTTTTGAACAGCGTATCGGTCTGTCATACCAGCTACGTAGTCCTTAACTGCCTCAATGCCCTCACCGCTATTATAGCGAGCAAACTGTTCCTCCGGCATGGTCTCTGGGTGGTCCTTAAAATAGTTGTACAGCGTTCGAATAACACCCATTGCCTTGGCTTCTTCTTTTTTTGCGTCTAGGTTTAAGTAGACGTGGTCAAACATGAAATGTCTCAAAGATAAAAATGCATGATTCACATCTTTGCTAAATTGTATTTGATCTGTTCCCAAAGACTGTTCTATCATGTCCAGTATTAAAAAATTAATGCGCTGGCTATGGGTTTTGCCTAACAGCTCCAAATATTCCGATGGTAAATCTTCTGGCTTTAGCACACCAGCCCTTACCGCATCGTCTATGTCATGATTAATATAAGCAATTCTGTCGCTGGTTTTAACAATTTGACCTTCTAACGTAAACGGTACACCTGTACCTCTATGATTTAAAATGCCATCCCGTACCTCGGCACTCAAATTGAGTCCTGGGTTGCCATTTCTGTGTTTTTCAAGTACTTCAACAACTCTTAGACTCTGAACGTTATGTTCAAAACCACCGGGGTGAACCTCATCCAGTGCGTATTCCCCGCAGTGCCCAAAAGGCGTATGACCAAGGTCGTGACCTAATGCAATTGCTTCCGTCAAATCTTCGTTGAGCCTTAACGCCCTTGCAATGGTTCTTGAAATTTGCGCTACCTCTAATGTATGGGTAAGGCGCGTTCTATAGTGATCCCCCTCTGGGGATAAAAAAACTTGTGTTTTATGTTTGAGGCGCCTAAAAGACTTACAATGAATAATCCTGTCTCTGTCCCTCTGAAACATGGTGCGAATGTCACAGGGTGTTTCTTCAACAACACGCCCTCTAGACTCCGCTGCCTTTACAGCCCGTTCGGACAGGATTTGATACTCTAAGGTCTCTGTTTTTTCTCTAATGGACATGAACATCACCTCTATTAGCAAAAATTCTACAAAAAGCCCTCAATTCCTTCTTAGTAAAGATTAAAAAAACGGACCAAGTGGTTTGGTCCGTTTTCATAGTCCTAACTATTATATACGCAAAACAGCTGCGTTTCAATCATTAAGTTGCAAAATCAGTTTATTTCTTTGCATTTATCGCAGCCTGTGCAGCAGATAGTTTTGCAATTGGTACTCTAAATGGTGAACAAGAGACATAATCTAGCCCAATATCATGGCAGAAGGTCACTGATTTTGGTTCCCCACCATGCTCACCGCATATACCAATTTTAAGATGCGGCTTCTCTTGGCGACCTAGCTCAACTGCCATTTTCATCAGTTTGCCAACGCCAACTTGGTCAATGGTTTCAAATGGGTCCTTCTCAAAAATGTTCTTTTGACGGTAGGCGCCAATAAACTTACCCGAGTCATCTCTAGAGAAGCCCAAAGTCATTTGAGTCAGATCGTTTGTACCAAAGGAGAAGAAATTAGCTTCTTTGGCTATCTCATCGGCTGTGAGCGCAGCTCTTGGCACTTCAATCATGGTTCCAACAATGTATGTTAGTGGAACACCTGCTTCTTTAATAATGCGGTCAGCAGTCTCTTCTACCAAAATTCTAAGCTGTCTGAGCTCTTCACGGAAGCCAATGAGCGGAATCATGATTTCAGGAACAACAGCTTTTCCAGACTCTTTTGTCACATTAATAGCCGCTTTGATGATTGCCTCAACCTGCATAGCGTAAATTTCAGGCCAAGTGATTGCTAAACGACAGCCTCTATGACCTAGCATTGGGTTGAACTCCTGCATGCCACTCACAATCTGCTGTAGGTGTGCCGTGTCCATATTCATGTCCTTAGCCAGTGCCGCTATGTCTTCTACAGCGTGCGGAAGGAATTCATGAAGCGGTGGGTCTAACAGACGAATGGTTACCGGTCTGTCGCCCATAACTTGAAAAATACCTTCAAAGTCGCCTTGTTGGAATGGTAAAAGTTTCGCTAATTCTTTCGCTCTTTCCGCTGTGGACTGAGAGAGAATCATACGTCTAACAACTGGGATACGCTCTTCTTCAAAGAACATATGCTCTGTTCTGCAAAGGCCAATGCCTTCTGCACCGAACTTAATAGCAACCGCTGCGTCCCGAGGGTTGTCAGCATTCGTTCTCACCTTTAAAGTTCTATATTCGTCAGCCCAGCCCATCATGGTTACAAAGGCTTCGTTAAGTGAGGCGTCTGTTGTTTTTATTTTACCAAAATAGACGTTTCCATCATTGCCGTTTAGCGAAATATAATCCCCTTGATTCACGACTATGTCACCGCAAACAAAACGTTTAAGATGTTCCTCAACTGTTATTTCACCACAGCCTGCTACACAGCACTTACCCATACCTCTAGCAACTACAGCGGCGTGTGAAGTCATACCGCCCCTAGCCGTCAATATGCCCGCGCCAGCAACCATACCCTCAATGTCCTCAGGAGATGTCTCCATACGCACCAGAATGGCCTTGATTCCCTTGCCAGCCGCTTCGACCACATCTTCTGCATTGAAGAATACTTGACCTGTAGCAGCTCCTGGTGAAGCTGGAAGACCTTTTGTAATACGCTTAGCCTCTTTAAGTGCCTGTTCGTCAAAACTTGGGTGCAGCAGTTGGTCTAACTGCTCCGGAATAATTCTGAGAAGTGCTTGTTCTTTTGTTATAAGCCCATCATTGACCATGTCAACCGCAATGGCTAACGCGGCTTGAGTGGTACGCTTGCCAGTTCTTGTTTGAAGCATGAACAGCTCGCTATTTTCAACCGTAAACTCAATATCTTGCATGTCTTTATAGTGGTTTTCAAGTTTATGCGCAATCTCTACAAATTGTTTATAAACTTTCGGTTGTACCAACTCTAGTTCTTGAATCGGCTGTGGTGTCCGAATGCCTGCAACCACGTCTTCGCCTTGGGCGTTCATGAGGAACTCACCATAGAACTTGGCTTCACCTGTAGATGGGTTTCTTGTAAATGCGACACCTGTACCACTGGTTTCACCTAAGTTCCCAAAGACCATTTCCTGTATATTTACCGCTGTGCCAAGGTTATGTGGAATGTCATTAATGTTTCTATAAACCACTGCTCTAGGATTGTTCCAAGACTGGAATACGCTCTCTATTGCAAGGATAAGTTGTTCTCTTGGGTCTTGTGGGAAGTCTTTGCCCGTTTCTTTTTTAACAATTGACTTGTATGTAGTGATTAGTCCTTGTAAGTCTTCTGCACTTAAATCCGTGTCCTGCTTGACACCCCTTTTGACTTTCAAGTCGTCTAGCGCATGGTCAAAGTTGTATTTCGCTATGCCTAAAACGACGTCTGAGAACATTTGAATAAACCGTCTGTAGCAGTCGTTGGCAAAACGTTGATTCGAAGCGAGTTCAGCAAGTCCTGCAGCCGTGTCATCGTTTAAACCGAGGTTCAGAATGGTGTCCATCATACCCGGCATAGAAAAAACAGCGCCCGAGCGAACAGAAACCAAAAGCGGGTTTTTAGGATCTCCAAAAGTTTTGCCTGTATTTGACTCCAATGTCTGAAGCGCTTCCATTACCAGCGGTTTGAGCTCCTCAGGCAAGAATGTCTTAGACTCGGTGTAAGCTTGACATGCTTCTGTTGTAATAGTAAACCCTCTTGGCACAGGCAGCCCGATTCGCTTCATTTCAGCTAAACCAGCACCTTTACCGCCAAGCAGTGATTTCATGTCGCCATTGCCTTCTTCAAAAAAATAGACCCACTTTTTCATTTCAAGCACCTCTCCTCAATTATTCTTCTATATTCTGCTTATTGATCAGCTCTAAAATAATATTGGCAGTTTCTTCAACCGCTTTATTCGAAACATCTATGATTGGACATCCAATTTTTTTCATAATACGTTCTGCGTATTCAATTTCCTCTAAAATCCGTTCCATATTTGCATAAGTTGCTGTGTTTTGGAGGCCTAGCGCCTTTAAACGCTCTATGCGAATTTCTTCAAGCTTGTGAGGATTGGTCGTCAGCCCGATGATTTTCTTAAGAGGTACTCTGTAGAGTTCATCTGGCACTGGCACTTCTGGCACCAAAGGAATGTTCGCTACTTTGATATTCTTGTGAGCCAAGTACATACTCAGCGGCGTTTTGGAAGTTCTGGAAACCCCAATAATGACTACATCGGCTTTAGTAACACCTCTAGGGTCTTTCCCGTCGTCATATTTGACCGCAAATTCTACCGCTTCAATTTTTCTAAAATAGCGTTCGTCTATTTTATGAATGATACCCGGTTCGTAAACTGGCTTTTCACCAATGACGCCCTCAAATATTTTGATAATTGGAGAAAGCAAATCCACATACGGAATGTTATGACGCTGGCAATCGCCAATAATTTGATCTCTTAAGTTGACTAAAACCGTTGTAAAGACGACGATAGATCTGCCTTCCATAGCCTCTTCAATCATTTCCTTGATTTGTTCCTCATTATTGATGTACGAGTATTTTTTGATTTCGTATTCCGTTTCCTTGAATTGTTCTGCAGTCGCTCTAGCGACCATTTCAGCCGTTTCGCCCAAGGAGTCAGATGCCACAAAGATTCTCAGCTTTTTGCTCATAGTGTTCCTCCTGTCATTGGTTTCCCATTTCTACAAATAATTTCGTGATGTTTGTTTTGCTGATGCGGCCCACGACTTTGAATTTCGGTTTCCCTTCGACTATGAGCTCTTCTACAACTGGAAGTGCGTCGATCTGATGATCGAGGATTTTGACAGCAGCTTCATAGATGGGTTCGTTCGGTGATGCCATGATAATATTGGGCATTCTCGTCATGATAATACCCACTGGAATGTTATTTATATCAGTTCTTCCGATTGCGGCCTTTAAAAGATCTTTTCTTGAGACAACACCAACTAAATAATTGTCAGATGTGACACAAATTAGGCTGACATCTTCTAGAAACATCATAACGATAGTGTCATAAATGGAAATCTTCTCATCTACCACAGCAGGACGAGATTTCAGGTCATTAACCCTGATGTTCTTCAAATAACTGCTTACCCGCGCGCGGGTTGAGTCTTCAATAACACAGTAACCAACTTTAGGTCTAGCTTCTAAATGGCCCGCCATAACAAGTAGGTTCAGGTCTGCCCGAATTGCCGAACGAGTCAGATTCAGATGCGCTGCGATTTGTTCACTGGCAACTGGCTGATTTGCTTTTACAATTTCCAATATTTCCTTATGTCTGCTTTTTAACTCTATTGGACTCACTCCTCTCCATATGTGATACTCTTTTATTATAATAGTGCATCACATATAGCTTTTCAAGTATTTTTTGTAGCATTTTTAACAAAAAAGAAAGCAATTACACAACTTAATCAAATTAAGTATAAGTAATTGCCTTTTTTATACCCTTTAGGGGTCAATTTATGCCTGAAAACCTTAGCTTAAAACGGCTAATATATGACTAGAATTCAAGACGCGCTTCAATATAAGCCACTAATTCGTCAATTTTAACTCTAGTTTGTACCATTGTATCTCTGTCACGAATTGTAACAGATTGGTCTTCTGCAGATTCGAAGTCATAAGTGATACAGAATGGTGTACCAATTTCGTCGTGTCTTCTATAACGCTTACCAATACTACCTGCATCGTCATAGTCTACATTGAATTTCTTAGAAAGCATTTCAAAGACTTTAATTGAATCTTCATTGAGCTTTTTAGAAAGTGGGAATATTGCTGCTTTGAACGGTGCAAGTGCAGGGTGAAGTTTAAGAACTACACGGCTGTCATCGCCTTCAAGCT
>JBGSUZ010000080.1:0-8825 GCA_041753235.1 Acidaminobacteraceae bacterium | reverse complement strand
ATATTAGGCTTATTTTTATACATGTCCTTCTGAACACGCGGGTGAATAATAAGTTCTGTCATAGGGTATTGGTTGTAAATTGCCATGAGTTCGTAAAACTCTTCTGGATCGGCAATGCCTAGCCTTGTTTTAATGGAAATTTTCATTTCTGACTGATTAAAAATTTCATCTAATAAAACATTGAGGTCCTCTTTATGAGCTAAAAGTCCAGAACCCCTTTTTTTTGAAACAACAGTGCCCGAAGGACACCCTAAATTTAAGTTGATTTCGTCATAGCCAAACTGTTGAATCTTTTTTGCGGTATGAATGAAATCTTTGGCATTGTTCGTAAGTATTTGAGGCACTAACTCAAGTCCCTGATTGTTCTCAGGAAAAATATCGTTTCGGTCTTTAGTCTTAAATGTATGGGTTTGGTCTGCCACAATGAACGGGGCAAAGTACCTATCAATTTGATTGTTAAAGTAGGTATTGTGGGCATTTCTATAAATATAACCCGTAATACCTTCCAGTGGTGCATAGTAGAATTTCATGTGTTAAGTAGCTCCTTTTTTGTATTCTAAAATTAACTATTTTCCTTTTCTCAACGCTTTATGTTCATACATCTGCTGGTCTGCACGTTTAAGCAGATACTCAATACTTTCTTCCGCTTCGTGATTGACTAGCCCATAGCTGAACTCAATACTGTAAGGTTTCTTTGTAAGTTTGTTTTGTTGTTCGACAAGCTCAACTAAGTTATGAATATAGCTTATTAAATGATCCGCATTATTTGCTTCTAAAACCACCAAAAACTCATCTCCGCCTAATCGAATTAACTTCTTAGCTGTCGGAAAACTATCCCGTAATAGACTTGAAAATTCTCTTAAGACCTCATCGCCTGCCGGATGTCCAAACTGATCATTTATGGACTTCAAGTTATCCAGATCAAAAAATATCATACTAACGCGTCTAAGCCGCCTCATATCTAAACTCTGGGCATAATGCTCATAAGCCATTCTATTCTCTAAGCCAGTCAGGTTGTCTCTGTAACATTGGTCATTGAGAATAAAAACATAGGTCATAATAGCAACAATTGCCGCACTGTTCCACGTCGTCAAAATAAAAGCGTATTTTAATTGTACATACGTAAAAATGGCTGGCGCTATGTAAAAAGCGCTCAACACAACGATTTCCGAATGGTATAACCTTTTGCGGTACTTAAAAATGAAAGCTAAATTATATGTAAAAAAAACATAACTTACAATCGGTAGGACAAAAAAATATGGACCTCGCTCATAAACATTAGCACTTGTCACATGAAAAAGAAAACCCCATTGGTAACTCAGTACAGCACCAACCCCATTGACAAGCAATGGTAACACCAATAGCCAATTCATCGGAATGGCCTCTTTGCTGAATCGATTCAGCCACTTCCTAATAAATAAATAGCCCATAAAGGGAACAACCGGCGCCATAGCAAATCCCACTACATTGACGAACTTGTGATAGCTAATCCACTCTACATGATTCGGGTTATTAAACACCACGCTCAAAACCTCTAGCAGTAAAATGGCTAGCGTGCTACTCATTACCCAAATGAACAGCCTATTGGTATCTGTTCTTTTATTCATTTTAAAATAGGCATGCAGCAACAATATAACTAACACGAGGGATAAGACTAAATTAATTTGAAGATTATAGATATTCATTATAAAGTCACTCCCCCGAATACAATTTAAAACCAATTGAATCTACTCATTAAATTATAGCCTTTATTCGCAAACCTAACAAACAAAAAATATTGACTTGGTAACAATGTCCAACCTTAACAGATTTGCATTTACCATGTGTATTTGTTATCATATCCTCTATATAAACATTGCAAATGCTAATTAGAAAGGTGGGAAAGAATGAACGTTAAGTTACATTCGCTACTCCATGAATAATCCAGAGCAGAAACATCAAAGACGTATTAGATATAAAGGCACGCACCCAAAATCATTTAAAGAAAAGTATAAAGAGTTGCAGCCAGAAAAATACGCAGACGCAGTCGAAAAAGCAATCCAAAGAGGTAGTACACCCGCTGGTATGCACATTTCAATTGCCGTTAAGGAAATACTCGAATTCTTACAAATCAAACCGGGTCAAACTGGTCTTGACGCCACTCTCGGCTATGGCGGTCACACCTTAGAAATGCTTAAATGCCTAGAAGGCAAAGGTCAAATGTTTGCAACCGATGTAGACCCCATTGAGTCAGTACGTACAAAAGAACGATTAGCAAGCTTAGACTTCGGACCTGAAATTTTGACAATCAAAAACATGAACTTCTCGGAAATTGACAAAGTGGTTCAAGAATCTGGGCCCCTTGATTTCATATTGGCAGACCTTGGGGTTTCTTCAATGCAAATTGACAACCCAGACAGAGGTTTTTCTTACAAACGCGAAGGCCCACTAGACCTCCGGTTGAATCCTGAAAAGGGCATTTCTGCCGCAGAACGACTTAGAACCATTGACCAAGATGAACTGGAAGGCATGCTCATAGAAAACTCAGACGAACCACATGCAGAAAGAATTGCACGCGCTATTATTTCTGAGAGAAAAAAAGGCAGACATATTACCACCACGACACAGCTTCGAGACATTATTAAAAATGTCCTATCGTTCATACCTCAAAAAGACAGGGACAATGAAATCAAAAAGTGCTGCGCTCGGGTCTTCCAAGCTCTGAGAATTGACGTCAACCAAGAGTTTGAAGTACTCTACGAATTTCTTGAAAAGTTGCCAGACGCCCTTGCACCGGGTGGTCGCGTCGCTATCTTGTCGTTCCACTCTGGCGAAGACCGACTGGTTAAAAAGTCATTCCAACACTTTCTTCGCGAAGGCCTATACAGTGATGTAGCTCCCGGACCAATCAAACCTTCTCAAGAAGAATGTAACATCAACACCCGTGCCCGCTCAACTAAAATGCGTTGGGCTATAAAAGCGTAACCAAGCTGTTTCCAAGTATAATTAACTAAAAAGTAATACCCTTTAAAATTGACCTTTCCGGTTAATTTTAAAGGGTATTTTTTATTACTTAGCTATCGCTTAAGGTTTTCTAGAATTTCTGCATAGTGCAAAGTCGCCAATTCACTTGCTTTTCCTTTTTTACAGAAAGACAATTTAGCAAGTTTTGGAATGACGCGCTCCACAACTATTTGACCATTTTGAAGTGTCGCTTCCAGTGCTTTTAATGCTTCTAAGAAACGGCTGTCGTCTTTTGCACGATTGTAAAAGGACAGCACATAAACATATATAAACAAATTGTAATTTCGAAATGGATATTCGACCTGCATAAAGAGCGTACCCATGCCGTAGTGACAAGGGCCTATGGGTTGTCGAATGGTCCAGTGTTCCATTAAAAATTCTACCGCCCGATCAAGCGCCGGTTCTTTATTCAGGAAGTTACTGTAGCGAAATGCGCTTAGTCCTGTAAGCGTTGGAAATGGATTGGAGTACTCGGTTTCCGGCCCTTTACCAAAGCTAAACTTATTGCAACGCCATCCGCCATCCGTATACTGTGTCTCCAATAGGTGTCTGAAAGTTTTTTGGATTCTGCTGTCATTGACATAGCCCATTTGGCAAAGCAGGTCTGCCGCATTGACCGTATGGCATGGATAAACAGAACCCTGAGGGTAAAGTTTAAATCTTCCATCCTCTCTCCAAGTGCTAAAAACTAAGTCTGAACACGATGTAAGGAGGGGATCGGAAGGCTTCATTCCCAGTTCCATCAAATAGCGGGCGCATTCCATAGTAGAAAATGGAGAACCTTTTATTAAGCGTTTATCCGGCGTTGTCCAGAAGTCCGCGCCATTGTCATATCGGTGTGACAGAATTGCTTCATAATCTGATTGGTATTGTTTTGGGATTGGGATGAGAATCAACTCCTTATTTTAAACGTTTGGAATATTATAACATAATCTATAATCATTATGCTACTTCGAGGAAAAGACTTTGTAGTCTGTTACAAATCAGTATATTTATTATTTTGGTAAACGCCGTACTAATTCGGGTAAAAGCCAAAAAGGCGTTTAAATGTTAAACAAAGGAGGAATTTTAATGCATGAGGAAAGCAAATGTCCAGTAACAGGCAAAACAAAAAATGTCCCTGCTGGTACTGGGACTTCTAACAAGGATTGGTGGCCGAACCAGTTAAACCTCAATATACTGCATCAGCACTCCAATTTAAGCAACCCAATGGATTCAGACTTTAATTACGCTGAGGCATTCAAAAAACTTGACTATGAAGCTCTTAAAAATGACTTATATGCTTTAATGACTGACTCACAAGACTGGTGGCCTGCCGATTACGGTCATTACGGACCACTCTTCATTAGAATGGCATGGCATAGCGCAGGAACATATAGAATAAATGATGGTCGTGGCGGCGCCGTAACGGGCACTCAGAGATTTGCACCCCTTAATAGCTGGCCCGACAATGTAAACCTAGACAAAGCCCGTCGATTACTTTGGCCTATTAAGCAAAAGTATGGCAAGCAAATTTCTTGGGCAGACCTTATGATATTAGCTGGCAACTGCGCGCTTGAGTCTATGGGCTTTAAAACGTTAGGCTTTGGCGGTGGGCGTGTAGATGTATGGGAACCCGAAGAAGATATTAACTGGGGTTCTGAAAGCGAATGGCTCGGTGACAAGCGTTATTCCGGTGACCGCGAACTGGATAACCCTCTCGCCGCCGTCCAGATGGGCTTAATTTATGTAAACCCAGAAGGTCCAAACGGTAACCCCGACCCAGTCGCCTCAGGCATTGATGTTCGAGAAACTTTTGCACGTATGGCTATGAATGACGAAGAAACCGTCGCCCTTATTGCCGGTGGGCACACCTTTGGTAAGTGTCACGGTGCTGCTAGTGCCACGCATGTAGGGCCTGAACCAGAGGCAGCCAGTATGGAAAAGCAAGGACTGGGTTGGAAAAGCAGTTTTGGCCGTGGAAATGGGCCAGACACAATCAGCAGTGGTATTGAAGGTGCATGGAAGCCTGACCCCACTAAATGGGATATGGGATACTTAAATATACTGTTTAAGTATGACTGGGAATTAGTCAAGAGTCCTGCTGGCGCCCATCAATGGCTTGCCAAAGATGTCGCAGATGAAGACATGGTGGTAGATGCATATGACACCTCTATAAAGCACCGTCCTATGATGACCACCGCAGACCTTTCCCTCCGCTATGACCCTACTTTTGAACCGATTGCGCGTCGCTACCAGCAAGAACCAGAAGTCTTTGCAGACGCTTTTGCTCACGCATGGTTCAAACTAACCCACCGCGACATGGGGCCACGTACATGCTATTTAGGACCTGAGGTACCATCAGAAGAATTAATCTGGCAAGACCCAGTGCCTGTTATTGACCACACCTTGATTGATGAACAGGATATAACTGCACTCAAGGATCAAATAGTAGCGTCTGGTCTAACGGTCTCTCAACTCGTTTCAACAGCTTGGGCCTCAGCCTCTACCTTCCGCAGTTCCGATAAACGCGGCGGTGCAAACGGCGCACGTATTCGACTTGTACCTCAGAAATACTGGGAAGTTAATCAACCAGCACAACTAACGATCGTACTCCAAGCCCTAGAAAAAATCCAAATGGCCTTCAATCACACACAATCAGGCAATAAAAAGGTTTCACTTGCCGATTTAATTGTTCTTGGTGGTGGTGTAGGCATAGAACAAGCTGCATTAAATGCTGGTCATAATATAGTTGTTCCATTTATACCAGGCCGCACAGATGCGACTCAAGCACAAACTGATGTAGAATCATTCTCGGTACTAGAGCCAGTTGCCGATGGTTTTTGCAACTACTGTAAGCCTAAGTATGACTGTCTCGCTGAAAAGCTACTGATTGACCGTGCACAATTATTAGCTTTGACCGCACCTGAAATGACGGTTTTAATTGGTGGTATGCGCGTTATGCATGTCAATTATGAACAGTCTCTCCATGGTGTCTTTACAAAAAGGACAGGATTACTTACCAATGACTTCTTCGCTAATCTACTGGATATGAAGACCATATGGCAGCCAAGCGCTGAAGACGAAACCGTTTTTGAAGGTCGCAACCGTATAACAGGTGAGCTCACATGGACTGGTACGCGTGTTGATCTTGTCTTTGGTTCAAATGCTCAGCTAAGAGCCCTTGCAGAAGTATATGCCAGCGACGACGCACAGGAAAAGTTCTTGCAAGATTTTGTGTCTGCTTGGAACAAGGTGATGAATGCAGACCGCTTTGATCTTATTTAATTGGTAAATTTAACATAACGTAAAAAGAGGCGTTGTCAACGACAACCCCTCTTTTTTTATTAACGCGCACTGCTATAAACCGATTTAAAACACCATTAAAGCTTTTCCCATACCAATTCTGGTTTTACAACTTTATAAATGTCGTTTTCAAGGACAATCTTAAACTTTGCCTCTTGCATCTTTGCAGTGCCTTCATTTGAACTATATTCACCATTTACAGTTGCTACATATTCACCATTTTCGACTTTAGCAATACTTAAAATATCATACTTTTTAAGTACCGGCATTGTCTTTTCTACATCCAGAACAAATGCGTCAAAGTCTTCTTGTCTATTAGCAATTGGTGTTAATAGATAAAGGTGACTATAGCGTCTATTTTTTTCAGCAGTAAAATATCGGGTTAAAGCGGCTTCAGGTGTTCTATTCATAACATCTTCTTCACTTTTCCTAATATTTTTATTCAGGCGTTCCTTGTAGAAAAAGCTCATTGGCTCATAGTTACAAGTGGCATTCCAAATGATGTATTCATCAACGCCCAGCTCCATACTGGCAACAATTTGATCAGAAATTGCTTTTGCGTCATAGTTCTTATAACCTTTGACCCAAGGTGCGTTAAACCCTTGGAACCACGGTCTGATTTTACCCGGATTCTTCTGAGCTGCATTTCTTTCAATCGCTTCCATAACAGCTAATCTTGAAACTTCATAGGGATGTTGGTCAGGCACATCAAAACCATATAATCCCGGGCCATAGTGACTTGGATAAATCATAGGACACATATAGTCTGTCTGGTTGGCCATTTTTCGCCATGTCTGACCAATATCTTCGGGTTTATCATCCCATGAGCGGGTAATAAAACCAAATACATCGGCTGAAAGGTTTACGTTATAAGGTTCTAACTCTTTACTTGCGAATTTTAAAAACTCTTCTATCCCGATGTCTTTATCCCGATTATCTCGCCCTGGGAATTCTGTAATCGGATTATAGGTTTTAGCACCATCTGGAAAACGTACATAATCAAATTGAATCTCGTCAAACCCTCTAAGGGCCGACTCTTTAGAAACTGCAACTATGTATTGCCACACGTATTTGTCAAAAGGGTTTACCCAAGACGTACCCGCGCGATCCTTGTAAACACCGCCTGTTTTCAACTGAATTGAATGTTCAGGCATTGTTTTTGCAAAATAAGGGTCTTTAAATGACACCACTCTGGCAATTTTATAAATATTATTTTGATTCAAATAAGCCATTAATTTGTCATAATTTTTCAAAGGTGTATTCCAATTTGATTTGAGCTGGCCAACCACCTCTATATCACTGTTCCAAGCAACCAGACCATCGTCGTTTTTAATGTCTATGACAAGGGCATTCACTTCAGTTGCCTTGCAAATTGCCAAAGCTTTCTCGAGTTTGTTAATATCGTCCATACGACTTTTGTCTGCCGGCTTACCTGACTCGCCACTTAGCGCGCGAATATAGTCAACATAATAGTCAATGTCCTTTTCTTCAAAGTCAAAACCCGCTACATTGGCAGTCAAATATAAAGCTCGTGCTTTTACTGTTTTACGCTCAGGTTCTTTCCCTAACTCAGGAAGTGGTACATAAAATTCCCCTAACGTTTTTTTTCGTTCTACTTCTAGCGCTTCTCTTTCTTTAAGCAGTGTCTCTTGCGTTGTTTCTGCCTCAATACTTGAGTCTTCTTTGGTATTATCCTGCTGAACGCTTTCATTTCCTGAACTTGATGTTTCATTTGACATAATAGAACAGCCTGCAAATACCAAACTTAACGAAACAATAAATAGTGGCACTAAAAATTTTCTTTTCATATTCTACCCTTCTACTATCTATTAGGCGAATAGAGATATAGCTCTTTATCGCCAACATTGTCCATAAACTCTTTTTTGTCATCAGGAATGGTTACAACACTTTCTATACCGTCACTGATAAAACGTTCCTCTGGGTGCTTATCAAAATACTCCAAATAATTATACATACCAACATTATCCACTTTCATTTCACTCGCTCTGATTCTTGGAATGCTTGTATGATCAAATCTTGTGTCATAAGGCGATAATGCTGGATTCCAACCAACATTTAATATTGCGATGTTCTTATAAGGTGTTCCGTTGTAGTTGCCAGAAGCTAAAAATGGTTTCAATGCATCCTCTTTTGGCCTTATGCCAAACGGCAGTGCAAAGGTGTTAACTTCATAACCCTCGGTTTTTACTAGACTCTCTAAAAATTGAGCCTGAGCACCAACTTCTTTCTGGATTTCACTCTCCGTTGTACTTTTAAAGTTTACGTGATTTTGGGTATGATTGCCAATATCCATTCCATTATCAATGATAAAGTTGACTTTTTCCGCTTCTAATCCCTTTTGGCTAAAAGGACTTGGTCCTGTAAGAAAAAAGGTGGCTTCTAGCGGGAAATCTTTATGACTCTTATTAAAATCCACTAATAGGCTTACGGCAGACTCAGGGTTCACAGTCCCATCTTCTAAATACTCAAAATTATTTTTATTGCCATCGTCAAACGTTATAACAATTGGCGTATAC
>JBGSUZ010000079.1:0-5976 GCA_041753235.1 Acidaminobacteraceae bacterium | reverse complement strand
GTACACCCTTCTGCTGCTAATCGGCTAGTGCACTGCGCTAAAAGCATAAGTGCGGCTTCCTCATTATCGGCTTCGAACCGTCCAATAAGACCCAGTCGCTCATTGGCAAGGACTGGTACTTTTTGCCACCATAGGGCAGCTTCCGCTTTTTTCCCGTCTACGGTTTCCACTTTTATTTGCGTATCAGACGCATTGTCATAGTGACTGCTGCTCATGATCCAAACATCCTTTCAAATAGGTATAGTCCAATAGTAAATAGTGCTACGACCCCAGCATTTCTCCAGCCGTTTTTGGCATCAGCCACTGTATAATCATAACGCTTACAAAAATAGTTCACTGCAAAAATTGACCCCATCAGGGCTAGGAGTTGAAAACCAATTACCCCTAGGCTGATACTCGCTTTAAAATTATAGTGCATGACTAGCGCAGCTGGCATCAAAATGGTCACACTTGACTTCAGCAGTGCCTTTAAAAAAGCCATTTTTTCTGTTGCCTTATGATAAAGTACCAAGCGCACATGCATGTTCATCGCTTGGTGTCCGCTAAATGCCAATACGAAGCAATTGAACCCCCACACAGACTGTTCTAGGACAAAACCAAGCCAAACCCAGAAGAGCCCAACAGCCACATTACTCGCTAAAACTGGATAGTCCATTATAAGTTTCTTTTCTTCTTCGGTCATTTTGGGAACTATCGGATAGGTAACAAAAGCCAGAAGCATGATCAGCAGCCATGTCCAGCCACCCAAAAGCGCTGTGGCATAAGCGCCAACCAAACCGCCTAAAACTCCTAATCGACTCAATGAGCCACGTTTATTCCAAAACCGACCGAACAAAAATAAAATAGCCAACAAGACCAAACTTTGAATCAACTGCTGGTTATTCATATTCATATGGAGTTTTAGGAACGCATAGCCTATCAATGGAATAAACAAGTTATCGTTACCATCCTGAGAAATCAGTTCTATCAAGGCTGCAAGTACGCCCATAACTAAGGAAATCAACAGTGTTTCAGCCCGCCCTACACTTGTAAAGAGAAGTAGTGGCGCTAAGGTGCTCATAAATGCCACATTAAAAAAAACAAAGCTGCCTTCTAAACTTTTCGCATCCTCCGTACCTTGAGCGAGGGCTTTTCTACCATAGCTGGCACCAATCAGTGCCGCGGTACTGTCTGCAAAGGTCAGCATTAAAATTGGTACATAGTAAAGAATGGGTTGATTGCGGCTTAGCAGAAACAGGAGGGTCACCGCTATTGGAAAATAGAGTTCCCCGAAAGAATGCCGCTCTACCCCATGAAGTACAGAGCCTACATTGCCTTTAAGTGTTTTCGACATGCGCACGGCTGTTAAAAGTCCGGTTGAGAGAATCCCAAGTAGCAATACTGGCCACACCTCTGAAAACAAACTTGGGAAGGTTAATGTAACGCAACCCATGAGTATATGCACCATTTTTCTTGGAATTTCAGGGTTAGGTGATTTTAGCCGATCATATAACTTTATGCCACCCATTGCAATGCCTAGTGTTGCTAATACAAATAAAATACCTAAAAAAGACTGCACGACTACTTGACCTCCTCAATGCGAAAGGCGCTGTAAAAGAAGGCTTTGTCCTGTTTGAAAAGGGACTCAGCTTTGTCAATGCAACATGCCACTTCTGACTGGAACTTCTCTGGACAGGCGCGTGGGGCGAGCATATTCCAATAGGCTATTCGTGCACCTGATTTTCCTGCTCTTAACAGCCCTTCGTAGAGCTGTTCCATTTGACTGTTTGACATATATTCAAATATGTCGCTGAGGTTATAGGCATCGACAGAGGCCTCTGGCATTTCAGCAATAAATGCCTCTAAACTCTGCTGTCTGACTTCTAGCGCTGGGAGGTTATTCTTAATGGCTTCAAAATTTTCTTCTCTAAGGGCATGTGGCAACACTTCACCGAAGCAGCCCCTCAAAATCCAATGCATATACGGGTTTTCTGCAGGATTTAACTCTTTGATGGCATAGGCAGTACGCTCCAGTATACGGTCTGCGACCGAACCTTCCACATACTCAAAAAATGAAGGATCTCTGCCTAGACGACCCATTACTTGACGAGAAAAGAAAAATTTGAACATCAGTTTCCAACGCTGGTTATTCCAAGTTTCTTCGTAAAATTTAACCCGCTCAGCCTTAGTGCCACCTTTAAGCATTTGGTCAATTCGCTTAGTCGAGTGTACCAATGGCAATAATTTGGTACTGAAAATATTAAAGTAGTTTTCAAATTTTCCTACCCCAACAATACCTGACTGTACCCAGTCCAAATGCTGGTCCCAATAGTCTCTATTACTAGGTGCCATCTCCTCTCTTAGCCGATGATACAGCGCCAAGCGATGATGCGTTGCCCGAACGCCAATGGCTTGTAAAAATTCTTCATAGTTGAGACAGGCATAAGCCGCCTTTCTATAGTCAAGACACGCCAATTGGGCTGCGCTCAGGTCAAGTGCATATACCTTCGCTGGCCCCTGACTGAGCAACGAAAAAGTATTATCTCCCGCTGAGGCGATTGAAACAACGGTCTCGCCATTTTTAATTGCAAGTGCGGGCACTAAAATGTCTGCATCTTCCCAACACTGGGCGTATCGTATCCTCGTAAAATCTGCTTTTTCTTCCGCTTCACTGCGCATTAGCTGACACCATCCTTTTTGTCATTCGTTAGACATTCATTTAGTATATTCTCTGCGTCTCGTTTAACCACCCATCCTGTACTGCCGTCAAAGCTGACATAATCACCATCCTTTAACCACTGAGTCAATCCACCTAAGCCCACGATAGCTGGAATGCCCATTTCCCGAGCCACAATAGCCGCATGGGACAGCAAACTGCCACGTTCCACCAAAATGCCTGACGCCGCGGGGAACAGCATAATCCAACCGGGATCGGTGCGCTCTGCCACTAGGATTTCACCTCTATTAAGCTGCACCCCTCTTGGGTCTCTCACAACCCTTACATAGCCCTCAATTTGCCCTGGACAGCAACCAAGTCCCTGTAAGGCATTGTCTTTTGCCACTATGTCTGGTGCTTTCTCTGGCGCATACTGCCTAATTAGGCCGACAGCACCTCTCGTTTCAAAGCGTTCGGCCAATCGAACAGCCTCATTGGCTTTAGCTTCGCGTTTTCTGATTGACACAAGGCCTTTCAAGTCTCTTGTCGTCGCTGTCCCCTCTGCAAAACCTAGCAGTTCGTGAACCTCCAGATAGAACACATCCTTTTGTTCTTCTAAATAGCCACAGCTGGTAAGCACATAACCCATTTGAAGCACAATTTGTCTGACGCGACCAAAAAGTCGGGTTCTTTCAAATCGTAGGTTTTCTCGGTTACTGACCAGTTTTCTAGCACTTTTGGCTACAGCGAAAAATATGCGCTTTTTCAGTGGATTCCCTTTTAACAAGTCCCGTGCCTGTTTCTCTGCCCCGCTTCTTATTTCCTCTTCACAGCGCTCCGGCATGCCTCTGTCTGTGTTAATCAGGCTGGCAAAAGCACCAATTGACCTATACAGTGGCAGCGGCATTTCGTGAAGTGTCTCCGATTCAAGCTTAAGCTCGTCCAAACAACGGTCTCCAAAAGTTTCAATGTACGCCGCAATATGGGCTGAGAGCCCCTCTTCCCTGCGAAGCATTTGACGTATTGCAGCAAGGCTGCCTTCTGAAAGACAGCGAACGACTTCAGCGTTCTCCGAGATAGATGCCGCCATTGCTTTAATCCGTTTTGCAGGCTCAGCACTAATGATGTCTCCCATGCCGCACAGTAGATCATTGTGGAGTGTCCCAGCCTGATCCTGACACCACTTTTCTGAGAGTTTTCTTAAAAGTCCATAATAGATCATAGCGAAAAAGTCATTAATAAGAGGGGCGTCCCACCGCGTCAACAGCTTTTGCTCAAGTTCCCGATAGTAAGTTGTCAGGCCATCTAAATCGAGACTTTCCAAATCCTTTGGAGCCAATGCATCGTCAAGTCTAGCGTAAAAGGACTGGGTGCGTTTATCTAAAGTTTTATAGTTGTGAATGAGGCTCCCCGCACTGCCTAAGAGCCCAAAGAAATCTTTGATTCGTTCGCCGCGACTTACCTCATTTGAGCCAGCTAACACGGACTCCGGCACACCCTCTTTGACCCCCATCATTTGCTCCATAAACTGACGATTGAATTTATAGCCTGGAAGCATGGCCAATACTTTATACCAGCTGATGAGATTATAGTAAACACGGCCTTCTATCCTACCGAGCATCTGGCTAAAGACTAGGTCATTTGCAGCCATTCTTGGTTTTGGAACGGCCAGCAGTAGACACATTTGTCTATAAGCCGCTTCGTAGGCTTGTCGAATAAATGAAAAAGTCAGTGGACTCGTCACCCCGCCATAGCTCTCAGCAATATTGCTATTATCCCAAATGTTAAGAAAACCACTTGGCTTTTCAGCAAATCCCATTGCCGTAATAGGCCTTGCCTGCAATAGGTATAAGCCATTCGTATCAAACGCCCACTCTATGTCCATGCTGCGTCCAAAGCAGCGACTTACCTGTTTGGTTAGTGATGAAACCTCAAGAATCTGTACATCGGTTAAAACTGGGGCTTGCTGCAATTCTAGCTTTACCGCTTCCCATTCGGTCTCTTGAGCCGTCCCTGGCAAATAGCGCATTTTTTCAGCGGTATGCCTTTCAACAATCAATTGATTTTTAACTGAATACACATCCCCATCACATTCGCCACTGACCAATGCGCTGCCTAGTCCGTAAACCGCACTAATCACTGTCGTTTGAAGGTCGCCAGTAATGGGGTCTGCACCAAATGCCACTCCTGCGCTCTTAGAATCCACCATTTGCTGTACCAACACAGATGGTATTTCTAGGGATGAGGTCATTTGATTTTCTTGCCGATACACTTGCACCCGCTCGTTAAAACCAGATTTCCAAACCGCCAAAATAGCCTCTTCAAGCGTTTCTTTTGTCACATTTAGAACACTTTCAAACTGTCCTGCAAAGGAGCTAGTCCCTCCGTCTTCACTACGTGCAGAGGAACGAACTGCAAAACGTGTTGTATTGTCAAAGCCATTAAGAGCAGTCATTAGTTCAGCCAAAGCTGCTGCATTGACTTTGAGCGTTTTAAAAACATCTGAATTTAAGCTGCCCGTTTTCCAGTTTTTATGCTGATCCACCGTTAAACTGTCTATAAAGGCATTTTCTTTAAGAACCACCCACTGGGGTACTGGCAGTGCCCATTGCGCTAACTTAGCAAAGGCCGAAGCCTTTCCACCCATGGCACTATAGTCCTGATCTGTTTCCGTAAGCAAGTATATATATTCTACTGACATTAAAGTCCTCCCGATAGCCATCTTAAAATTATTGGAAAGCCGCCTAGCGACAGGTACATTGCCAAAACCCAGATACCTGAGATTAGTTCAAAACCCTTGCCATTGCACTGCTCTGTGTTTTTTAAAAACCTAATGCTCCAAACGATGCTGCCTGCTAAAATAGGTACTAGTACCAATGTGATTGGCTTGAGCACCTGTATTTCAGCGCCTGCCATTAATGCCATCGTCATGGATAGTCCAATTGCAATGAGCCAAGCTACAACAGCCTTGCTCGCACCCCATAGCACCGTGTACGTCTCTACACCAAGTTCCTCATCTTTTTTACATCTAATTTTTCTTCCAATTTCAATAACAGCACCGTTTAAAAAGCTTGCCACTAAAAACCAAATCAAATGGCTGACTGGTGGATTGGCTGTACTGCTAAACAACCAATCACAAGCCGTCGCATAAAAATCTAAAAGCGGCATAATCATCATGTGTGAAACCATATACGCTATAGGTCTGCTTCTTAACCATTCTGAAATAAAAAACTCCTTGCTCATCAGGGCAAAGTAAACCCATACAAATGCTAAAAGTGGTAATAGTGCTGGTTTGAAGCATAACGCTGCCAGTCCTTGAACCAGAACAATCCCCACACCAA
>JBGSUZ010000078.1:0-1964 GCA_041753235.1 Acidaminobacteraceae bacterium | reverse complement strand
TCTCTACAATAAAATCTTTCTCTAACATAATGAGTTCATTATCGTGTGCTCCATCTGGAATATAGGAAAGAATAATTGTTAATTTTAATACCTTATCATAAGGTCGTTCAATTGTTAAAAAGAAATTTAGATCCAATAATTTCTCATCATCACGTTTCAACTCTTTACAATTGATGTTTTCATATGAATTTTCCCTAGAATCATATTTTTCAAAAGGAACAATATCAATACTAACATGATCTGTAAATGCCATAATTTTTTCTCCTTTATCAATACTATTAAAATTCCGTTTTCATTTTATTAAACAGTTTACTCAACTCTTCACTATCAAGTTTGTTAGAAACATTCTTACCTTTCATACTCATATTTTTTTCGCTTTTTGCTAGAATAGATTTTAAGACAGCTTCATTATCTTCTTTAATAATATTTACTGCTGATTCGAGTTCCGTTCTTAATTCATTAAATCCAACTGTATACTGTTTATTTAAATCCTCAATATTTGAACTAATAACAGAAATCTTGTTACTAAATTCTGAAATTGTCTCAACATACTCTTGCAGATCACGTATATTTGTTATTAAATCCGCATTGTTGCATTTAGACTCATTGCTTTGAATAAATGAATAAAAAATAGCGATTACTGCCAACAATATAGAAGTTATTGTTCCTCCAAAACTAAACAATGCTACCATATCATCATTGTCATGCAATCTGAATGTAACAATATATATCGCAACTATTATTGCTTCTACTAAGAAAATAGTCAATGTTTTTTGATCAAAAAACAATTTAATACACAACATTATACTTCGGTTATCAAGTCTACAAGTTGTGTCCCTTTGTCTTGAATTAACTTCATTCATATTCAGCCTCCAAAGCTTTATTTAAATATTCTATACAAAAAAATTAATCCTTTAAAACACAAAGAGTAAGTATAAATACAGTATAACATGACATTTTCAGAATATCTTCTTAGTTGAGTCTTCTTAGCGTTAGTTATATTATTTTTTCAACCTAAATTAGTTCTACTTTGTGCAGTTTGAACACCCAAGAATATTCAATCCCAAACTATTCAAAATTCCATTAAACATATCCGCCCACGAAAGTAGTTCCATAAATTTCGCCTTAACATAACCAAGAATCTTTAAATCATTGTCAATAGAACTCTTATAAAACTCAATTTCATTAGCCGCATTACTAATTTCTTCCGCCTTCTGAGCAATCAACTTATTCAGAATATTCAGAGCAAATCAACCCGAACCAGACAAAGACTTAATCGTAGCCAGTTCACTCGACACTTGCCGATATACCTTCTGCGCATTTCTTAAACTAGCTTGGCAAGCCTTTAGTTTGCTATTGTAATATAAATCAAACACTGCTTCATTGGGCGAATCCTTTTGCCTACTAAACAAGTGCTTACAGTACCCTCAACAATATCATCCACTAAATGTACCATAATAGTTTATTGTCAACACACACCGTTTTCTAGACTTATTATAGCATAATAGTAATACCGTTTTTATTAACAGCTGATGCTGAACTCGTTCAAAAGTGTCTTTGTCAACAATCTGCAAATACTTAAATACCTCAGACCTAGACTCACCACTCCTTGAAATACCAGTACAAGTAATATTTTTTTAAGCATGTGAAGAATAGTCGATGGATGGCATGACAAACTTAATCTGTTTTTCACACCTTGCTCTATCAAGCACATAGCAATTCTATACATCCCCATACCCTCATTCACATACTTCTAAAAATAACCCCTACAGTAGAACCTTCATAGTCGTCTATGAATTTATCATTAGCTTCATGGCCCTTATTGTTGTTAACGCCTCATTCTGTCCACCATCTGACGGTCTCCGCAGTCACTAGCTTGACCAGTTTACTGTCCAAAGTTGGTGCTTGAAAAAGGGAACTAGCTAAGTTCCCCTTCAATGACTCGAGTGACCATGTGATCGTCA
>JBGSUZ010000077.1:0-2450 GCA_041753235.1 Acidaminobacteraceae bacterium | reverse complement strand
TCTGTTTCCTTCGCTGTCTTTTCAATGGTCACGCCCGAGCTTGCCATAACCGCCGCTAAAATGTAATCATCTTGAGAGGTCAACCAGAAATGGTGGCGCTTCATATCTTGAAAAATAAGCTCCATATCTTTATAAACCTGTTCTGCATTATTCGGGTCAGCGTTCTTTGCTATTACATAAGCTGCCAGAGGCAAATAAACCCCTCTTGAAAAACCATGGGCCTTAAGTCCCTCATACGCCTTAATAGAAGCTTGAAATAACTGACGCCAGTCAGGTTCGCCCTGAAGTAGCATGGCTATAATTAATTCATTATTCCCTCTAAAATAAGATACCCACGAAGTTTCCTCTTTAATAAACTGCCTTATTTCTCTTATCCGTTCACAATCGACTTTTGATTCTCTGGTCGCAGTAATCATAGCACCAAAATGCTTTACCAAGTCCATATCCCATATAAAATTGCTTTTCAGTTCATGGAAATTTGATGCCATTAAATCGACTTTTGCCTTCATTTCTGCTTGCACTCAAACCACTCCTGTCTACTGAATTTATTGTATTGCCAACAAGTCTATAACCCTAACAATTGCAGCTGCCACCGTTAAATATCGCCTGAGCGCAGCCCACACCAGCAGTTACTTCCACCGCCCCGACTGGACAGTTGCTCATGCACGCCCCGCATTCTATGCAGCGCTCTATAGCCGCTATGACTGCCTTTTTTTCAACCAACTGTAAAACCCGATGAGGACAAACGGTCACGCACAGACCGCAACCCACGCATTTCGATGCATCTAATTTCAAAGTTACCAAATGTGAATAATGCATGCCGCGCCCCCTAAACCACTAAGCCTAAAATCATTAACAACACAGCAAAACCGCCTAAATACCGCACAACTCGCTTATAGCGCTTAACTTCATAAGCCACCCCTGAAAATGAGGTAAAGGTGGTTGAACCCGTAAAATTAAGTGTCAAATAACTAATGCAAATCAAATAGCCGATGCTCAGTGCCGTCAGCTGTAGCAGGTCATTTCCCAGCACGAACCAACTGCGACTTACCATGACCAGTAAAACTGCCGGCAGTCCCAGTATAGCCCCTTTAGTGGCGAATCCCTTTGTTGGCAGCAGAGGCAGACAAAGCGGAAACAGCACAGCGCCCACAAATAGCATTAGCACCCATGCCAAAGTCTGCATAAATGCGGCGCCAAAGCTCAAACTACCTGTTGATAGCCAATGCCACAAAAGTTGCAAGGGGTAAATAGCCGCTGTAAAACGCAGGCTCATGAGTAATTCAACGGGTGTTAAAACGAGACGTTCCTTCCAGTTGAAGGTTACCGTTCGCTGTTCTTCCGTTGCTTGTTTGTTTTGCTTAAGGAAGGTGTCAATGTCCTCTGCTCTGACTGGCCCGTAGCTTGCCTTTATACCCGTCAGCTTCCGCACGACATGAGGGGTCATTCTTGAAGCACCCAGCTGAGGCAATATAACTTCTCTGGCTTTAAGTGCCGTTTTAACCTGCCATTTGGTCAGTTGGAATATGAGTTCCTCTGTGCCAAACGTACCTTTACCCGCCGCACACCAAACGTTGACGCCCTTTGTGTCCAGTATGAGCAGCCAGTAACCCAAACCTTTTAAACTTGACCTCAGGCTGTCCAGCGTCAGTTTGTAGTTGCAGGAAACAATCACTGGCAAATTCGGTGCCTGCTCACCAATTAAATATAATCCGGCTGGGAAATGGTAAGCCATGCGCTGAATGCCACAGCGCACCATTAAACTGCCTAGACGATCTTTCACACCTATCGTTCTGCTGAGTTTAGGTATTTTCATGCCCGAAACGTCCACATAGTCCTCAATGAGATGGTCAATCCACTTCGTGCTATACTGGGTTTCAGGTCTTGCCATTACATCGCTTAACTGTAAATCCGGCGTACAGCCGGTATAGGTTTCAACGACTCAACAGGCTTTCGCATTCGTATTAAATCCAAATTCCATGGGGAGCCTCCTTGTATTTTGTGAGTTGCGCCAATCATCGGCACTCGTTCTATTTTATCATTAATGCACCTGCCAAAACAAAGTCATTTTTCGTTAGCTTGTCCTTAACCGCCAAAAATGATAAATTATTTAGGGATACTAAATAATTTTCATTCTGGAAGCGAGGTTCATTGATGATAGACATTTTGAGAGATTATAGACGTTACTTTCAATCCATACCTAAGAACGTTGGCCTTTACTATATTATTTTATTAGTGGCAGCCATCACCAGTTCAGCTTTCAATATTATTTTTGCCATATACCTAAAAAATCTAGGATTTTCAGAGGACTTAGTCGGCGGCCTCCTATCCTTGATGGTGCTGGGAATCGGTGTCGGTGCGATTCCTGTTACTGTTCTTGCTGACCGTTTCAATAAACGCAATACCATTCTCTTTGGTCTGTTGCTTATGCTCGCGACAGGACTTGCCAT
>JBGSUZ010000076.1:0-1787 GCA_041753235.1 Acidaminobacteraceae bacterium | reverse complement strand
GCATTGTAAATACTGCTGCTGTTGTTCGCTTTAGCTGGTGGCACTTGCTAGTCCCACCTCTATGGCTGTCCAATTTCTCCGCCACTTTACTCGGCGGCGAATTTCTGCTGCCGGGACTCATCTGTGGTGTCCTTATTGTTCTCTTCATCGGCTTCCACTTTGCTTTTAGTGGTCGCCTCTTAGAGGAAAACTTGAGCAAAATGCTGGGTGAAGGTGAAAGTAAGCGGGGCAGTTACCATATCAAACTTGCTTTTCAAGAACGGCTTGCCAAACTCATTTACAAGGACAAACAGGACCAGGCCTTCTTCCTACTCGGTTACAGTGTCAGCACCAATGACCGGAAAATGAAGCAGACCATATACCCCATGTACGTTTCTATGCTTATTCTGCCTGCGCTCATGATTTTCAACGCTTGGCGAGACAACCCTCAAAACCTGCAAGCAGTATTTATCGACAACAGCTGGCTTATCTTCACACTCTATCTCGCTGGATTGACGATTGGCAGTGTGGT
Source organism: Acidaminobacteraceae bacterium (assembly GCA_041753235.1). GTDB lineage: Bacteria > Bacillota > Clostridia > Peptostreptococcales > Acidaminobacteraceae > JBGSUZ01. Next base: position 1,276 of record JBGSUZ010000076.1, on the reverse strand, counting down.
TTTGTATGTCAAGCGAACTGAAAAGCCTCAAGGTGCTTGGATTTACGAGACACTTCCCATTAAATCTAAGCGTAGGGCTTATAAAGCAGTCGCACTGAATATGATTCTGCGCTATGTGTGCGTCCCTATGCTCATATTCAGCGGCATTATTGGCTATTTTGCTGGCCCTACTTACTGGCTGGGACTTTGTTTAATCTTTGCATTTACCATGCTCGTTACCTTCTATACCTTGAAATCCGAATCCGTCGATTGGCCTTTTGCCAATGAGTTGGCGTATGCTGAGGGTAAAAAAGGCGTAATGGTATTGGTTAATTTACTTGCCATGGGCTGTTTCGTGGGCGTTCATGTGCTTTGTCAATATTTCCTTGCGCCATTTGGCGTGCCCGTGTTGCTTGCGTTAACCATCCTTGCGGCTTATGTCGTTTGGCGTAGAATCTAATCTCTGTAAAAATGAAAAGCAATTGTATACTGTCTGTTAAAACGTTATAATGATGCATATAGGTTTAGCAATTGTAACAAATAATCGCTAAACGCATTAGGAGGATATTGGATATGAGCAACCCTATTATTACATTTGAAACAACAATGGGTATCATCAAAGTTGAACTTTACCCAGAGATCGCACCAATCACTGTCAATAACTTCGTCAGCTTAGTTTCTAAAAACTTCTATGACGGCTTAATTTTCCATCGCGTCATTGAAGGCTTCATGCTTCAAGGCGGCTGTCCAGACGGCACTGGCACTGGCGGCAGTGGCAAAAATATCAAAGGCGAATTTACTAAAAATGGCGTAGAAAACAACCTTGTTCACACTAAAGGCGTCATTTCTATGGCAAGAGCTCAAGCAATGAACTCTGCTAGTTCTCAGTTTTTCCTCATGCACCAGAACTCACCGCACCTTGATGGTCACTACGCAGCTTTCGGTAAAACAATCGAAGGACTTGACGTAATCGACAGTATTGCAACGGTAAAGACTGACCGCATGGACAGACCTTTTGATGATGTGACTATTACTAAGGCTACTGTAGAGCTTAACGGCTACGTTGTAACTGAAGAATAGGTCCATTAAATTTAATTGAACACCAAAAGAGAGTGCCCTTATGAGACACTCTCTTTTTTAATGAAGAATATTTACTTATTAGGGCGTGTCTGAAAACTAAAGTTTGTGCATAAACCAAGTCTTAGATACAATAAAAGAAAACAACTTGGAGATGCATGTCATGACACAAAAACGATACGAAATATCTGATCAACAATGGATTCAAATAAAAGATTTA
>JBGSUZ010000075.1:0-10575 GCA_041753235.1 Acidaminobacteraceae bacterium | reverse complement strand
ACCTACGCCTGGTTTAGTGGTTACAATTTCTGAAGTACTTTGTGTATAGTTAAAAGTCATTATCTTTGTCTTTGTCTCACCGAATGTCGCGAAAGCAGTAATAACCGCTTTTTCTCCTAATTGGTCAAATGCAGGAATTGCCACGTCTACGCTGTTCGTTGCAGATACCTGCTCGGCACCTCCATTGATGGTATAGTGAATCGCTGCTGAAGAGTTATCAAAAGAAAGGCTAATTGGTGTGTTAGCCGGAACGCATGCACCAGATGCTGGATTTGCTGAAACCGCGAATCCAGGAATATAAGTGCCCTTAAGTGAAACGCCGTTGACTCCACTGACACCACCTGACGCAGTAGCCCCTGACGGCTTGGCTTTCTCAGTCGTCTTGCTGACCACCCTGATGTAGAGATTTTTCTGATTCTTTGCGCCTTCTGGTAAAGTTCCTTTAAAAACGGTTGCTTTCGCTTCTGGATTCACGATAGGAAATACAGTTGTTCCGTCGCCTTCGCCAAAGTGAGTCCAATTGGTAGTGCCATCAAGGCTCCACTGCATGTCAAAATCCCTAGGACCTGTTCCTGAAGATCTCATACCAAACGAGAACTCCAGATTTTCAAGACCCTCTGAAGATGTCTTAAACAGCCAGTAGGACTGGTCAACGCCTGCATCAAAGCCTTGAGTACTCATATGGCTTGAACCATAATAAAGTCTATTCGTACCGGCTTTGATCTTGATGTTTTTAAGGTAAAGCTCCATGCTTGAAGTGTCTTTGTATTCGCCACTTGTCGCTGCGAGTGATTCTGTATTCGCTGCAGGTGTTGCGCTAAAATTCCATCCGGCAGCTTCAAAAACCGTGGCAGCTGCGTCAGCGTAGGCTGTTTGTACGAGCCCTGTCGCTGTTTGAGAAAAAACCATGACTATTGCCAGCAAACTTGCTAAATATCTTCTCATATTGTCACCCTTCCAATTAAAGATTATTTGTTCGAATCAGTTAGTTAAGCCTTAAGTGTTTCTAATGCCAAAGTGACTGCTGCGTGAAAATTGCTCTGCCGCTGCGCTTCGTCCATGACAGTTCCATCTGCCTCATTTCGTGAAACTGTCAGTATGGAAAGCACCTCTATCTCATGATTATTGCAGTATTCGTATAGTAGCGAAGATGAAAAATCTAGAATTTTTCCACAGTCTAGCGGCTTCCTGCAATCATTTACGTAAAACCGATCATCTGTATAAACGTTTGTTCTTAGTGTGTCAAATTCTCTTTCTACTGCGATTCGCTGTGAAATATCCACAAGTTCCTCGCTTGCATCACCACGACCGTTTGAGTTTAACGCCTGCTGCGCAATTATTATGCGTCCAAGCAATATTCCTGAGTCAAAGCTGACGCAGTCGGAAACATTGATTACCGTATCAATTCCATATTTTTTTACACAACTGTCTATCACCGTCGCTGTCGACGCCTCGCCAAATCCGCCAGTGACGATTGCGACTGGTTCACCATCATAACAGCCTATGAATCCGGTTAATCCTCTGTTTTCATTGAACTGCCTCACACCGTCTAAATGATGACATTGAATCATCTTAATCCGGTAAGGATCATCGCAGATGATCAGCTTGCGCGGAAACGGTTCTGAAAAATCATCCATGAAATTGTTCATCTCTCAGACATCCTTTTTTAATTTCCTAATAAGTATTTGTGTTGTCTCCGCCATTTTTTACAGTCTTTTTTAATGCTTTTGTTTTCCTTTTTTAGATAAATGCACTCCTCTCAAATGAATTCCCCTTTCACTTGACAACTGCCATCCTCCCCGAAAGCAGCGCGTTTTTATTTTGAATTTTCAGATTATGGTGTTTATGCAAATAAGTCTCTATTTACAATTATTAATTTGTATCTGAAAACGACATTGGGTCAATGTAAAAAACCTGTTTGAACTCAACAATCGAACTTGTCAGACAACAGACATATACACTTTGAAATGAACCTATTTATACTTGTACGCACAACTTGTCCGACAAGTTGTTTACTTTTAAGCTCAGTTTCTATTTTAACTAATTTGTAACCTAGACACAACAACAATAAAGTTAATTTTATTCGCACAGTTTTTATCTTATGTTGCTTTTCTACATACAACTTATGAAATATTCAGAAAATAAGTTGTATTACAAGTTATTATTCATAAAAAAGAACTGTATTTGAGTCATCAAAAATATTTTTTCAGACTCACACACAGTTCTTATGGTGACTATTTATAATTCTTTTTATTATACTTTCGCCATGCTCCTAGCCGCCACTAAAGACACGCCCGTGCCCTGCAAGTCCGCTATCAGCACTTGACCTACTTTAACTGGTGCAGGAACAGAAACCTGTTCTAACTCCTTCATCACCGCCATGAGCAGCGCTTTTGGAATCGGCTTAGAGGTTTTGACTGGCAGTCTTCTGAGCATTCCGCCTTCTACCACGACGGTTGATGTCAGCATTCTTGTCGGTGCTGTCATTTCCTCTATCGCATAGGCTTTGCCTCTTGGACATTGGTTGTGCAGTACTTTGAAGCCGCAAGCTTCCTGTCCGTCCTTTTCTAAGGTCATATGGCAACCCATTGGGCAGACGATACAAACCATTTCTCGCATGAGTTCTCCCATTTTCTAACCCTCCACGACTTCAACAATTAGCTTTTCATTACCAAGCGCCTTCATTTGAGCGGTTGGAATGTCCAGACGCTCCATTTCCCCCGGTGCCAAATGACGCTTCTTCACTCGGTGAATCACCTCACCACCCATAGAAATTTGAATCGAAACACTCTTATATACATTTCTAACACGGAAAAATAATTGTGCTTTTTCTCCAAGCGTGTCCACTCTAAGTTGCTGAGGCACCACATAGCCGATGCCACTGCCCGCTTCAGTAAAGACCTGCGTCTGCTGAGCCAGCCAGCCTTCTTGTACATACTTAGCCGCACTCGCCCCTGCTCGTCTTGCTTCTTCCGTTACAAAGTCTACTAAATCGTGGACATGTACCACATTGCCGCAGGCAAATATGCCTTCTACTGAAGTTTCCATCGCTTCGTTGACGCTTGGTCCGCTGGTTTTGGGGTCTATTTTTAGGTTTGCCTGACGGCTTAATTCGTTTTCTGGGATAAGACCTACAGAGAGTAGCAACGTGTCACACTCATAGTATTTTTCTGTTCCAGCGATAGGACAAAGATTTGCGTCTACTTCACTGATTTCAACGCCTGTCACCCTGTCTTTGCCGTCTATCCGCGTTACTGTATGACCTAGCATGAGTGGAATTTCAAAGTCATCTAAACACTGAACAATATTTCTGGTCAAACCGCCGCTAAATGGCATGAGTTCCGCCACTGCAAGGACTTTCGCACCTTCTAATGTCATGCGGCGTGCCATGATGAGACCTATATCGCCTGAGCCAAGAATGACCACGCGCTTGCCGACCATGTAGCCTTCCATATTTAAGTAGCGCTGAGCTGTACCCGCCGTGAAGACGCCTGCTGGTCTAGTCCCCGGAATGGCAATAGCCCCTCTCGTGCGTTCACGACAACCCATTGCAAGAATAATCGCCTTCGCGTGAATTTCTAAGAGTCCCTCGGTGGTGTTCATGAGTTTCACTGTCTTGTCTTGGTGAATGTCCATGACCATGGTATCTACCCAATAAGTGATGCCCATGGATTTGAGTTCTTCAATAAAGCGCTCTGCGTATTCAGGGCCAGTTAGTTCTTCTTTAAAGACGTGCAGGCCAAAGCCGTTGTGAATGCACTGCTGTAAAATACCACCTAGTTCCCGGTCACGCTCAACCACTAATATGGAAGCCGCGCCGTTTTTCTTCGCTTCTATAGCTGCCGCCAAACCCGCAGGGCCGCCGCCAATTACAACGATATCAAAGTTCTTCATAGCTTTACCCCCTGCTCGACTTAGTTTCATTGATGAGTATGTGTGAGTCCTTGCCCTCTTGAACGACTTCGAGCAGGTCTAAGCCTAGCTCTCTGGAGAGAATTTCCATGACTCTTGGACCACAGAATCCGCCCTGACAACGACCTGCGCCCGGTCTGATTCGGCGCTTGATGCCATTGAGGGTACGTCCGCCTATTTGACGGTGAATCGCATCTACAATTTCGCCTTCTGTAATCATTTCGCAGCGGCAAATAATACGACCATAACGTGGGTCTTCTTCTATTAGCGCTTGCTTTTCTACATCGCTTAAATGCTCAAGTTTCACTCTTGGTCTTCTCACTGGGTTAAAGTCCGCTCTGAGCGCTGGGCTACCTAGTTTTGTACACACCATTTGTGCTATGTCCTTTGCAATAGCTGGTGCTGATGAAAGCCCCGGCGACTTCATGCCGGCTACATTAAAGAAGCCTGAAACCGTTGACTCACCTATGATAAAATCCCCACCTGTTGGTTCAGCACGAAGGCCTGCAAAGGTGGTAATGGTCTCTCTGTAAGGAATGTTTTTGCACAGTTTGCCAGCTTCCTTCTTTATAAGTGACATACGTTCGCCCGTTGTATGGATTTCTTCTTTATCCGCTACCGACAAATCTTCTGAATCCGGGCCTATCAATATGTTACCGTCTACCGTTGGGACGACGAGAATGCCTTTACCCATTTTAGTTGGGCATGGGAAGAGCACGTGATTCACAAGGCTCTTAGCGGTTTTGTCTAATAAGTAATACTGGCCACGGCGTGGGTGGATGCTAAATTCCGCTTCTGGATTAACTAAACGATATACCTGATCCGCGTAAACGCCCGCCGCATTGACGACTGTTTTTGCATGAATGCTTTCACCGTCTGCCGACTCAATGACAAAGCTGCCATCTGCTTGACGAACCATTTGGCTCACTTCAAAGTTAAACTGAATTTCAGCGCCGTTTTCTACCGCATTCTCTGCTGCTGCCATGGCTAATTCCCAAGGTTCTATAATTCCCGCCGACGGAGCGTAGAGTGCTGCTAATGCGTCGTCTGAGACATTTGGCTCCATGCGTCTGAGCTCCGCTTGATCGACAATACGCAGACCCGGTACGCCAAGAGCATCTCCGTTTAGTCTTAGTTCATTGAGGGTGTCCACTTCTTCTTCAGAAAAAGCCATAACCAAACTGCCTATGCGTTTGAACGGCACATCAAGTTCCTGACAAAGCACGTCGAACATCGGATTTCCCGCCGCATTGTACTTGCCCTTGTTACTGCTGGCTGGTGCGTCAAATCCTGCGTGTATGATGGCGCTGTTGGCCTTAGTCGTCCCACAGGATACATCGTTTTCCTTTTCAAGCATTACGACCGACAGGTTGTATTTGCTCAGCTCTCTTGCGATAGTGGTTCCAATGACGCCCGTACCTATGACTGCTACATCGAACATCCCCATTCTCCCTTCCCTCACTTAACTTTCTTATTAATGTTGGCGTTAAAAAAGCCGCTAAAATTAGACCTCCCAAACGGGAAACCTAGCTTTAGCGGCTCTCATGCTCTTGCCAAATGAACCTCGACCTTAGCCGAGTTCTATTGAATTGTCAGCGACAGGTTAAATAGTTGTCGCATTTATGTGAATATTATAGCACTACTTTTGAATGGTGACAAGTCTGTCCCGCCATTTTCCGCTTCGCCATCGAATTAGCATTAAAATGCCTCTAAGCACTTCATCTAAGAGCATTGCAAACCAAATACCCGCTAGCCCCCAGCCTAAAACGATGCCAAAATAATATGCCCCTGCAGTGCTCACGCCCCACATAGAAAGTATACCGGCCGCTACTGGAAAGTTTACATCGCCTGAAGCCTTAAGCCCTCCTATAACGATGAGGTTCACCACACGCCCCATTTTCAGCGTAATGTCAATGAGCAGAATAGTCCCACCCAGCGCAATAATTTCGGCATTGTCCGTGAACATACTGAAAATTTGCGTTCTGAACAGGGCAAAGAAACAGGCCACTGCTAGTGTTATGACCCAAGCCTTTTTTAAGGAACGCATGATGAGATGGTAAGCTTCGTCATATTTTTTTGCACCGACCAAGTGCCCCACGATAATCTGAGCGGCCTGAGCCAGTGCCAGACTGCTGAGGAAGCTGAAATAGGTAATCATTTGACCGTACATGCGGGTGGTGACCACGGCAGTTCCAAGTGAGTTGATTAGGGCAAAAATGACCATTTGAGAAAACTGATACGATATAGGTTCACCAGCGGAAGGCGCGCCGTAGCGAAGCATTTGAAGGAACGTGTCTTTCGGAAACGGTCGTAAGTTTCGAAGCGAAAAACTGCAGTTCATTTTGATGGTGATGGCATAGAACATAATGCACAGACCTACGCTACGGCTGATAAGTGTTGAAAGCGCTACGCCGCTAACGCCCATGACGGGAATGCCAAATGGGCCATAGAGTGCTGTGTAGTTTCCCAAGACATTTAGGATGTTCATTATTATAGCCAGATACATGCTGAGTCGTGTATGCCCATGACTCTTTAAAATGACGGAGCAAATCATGTAAATGGCTGGTACGAACAGGAATCCCGCTGTAATGTTCAGGTAAGACGCGGTATCTGTTACTAATTCCTTTGGCAGGTGCACTAGGTTGAAGACGGTGGACTGCCCACTGACTAGAACGCCTCCTAGTATTAAGGCTAAGAGTAGATTGCCGTAAAATGCCAGACTGTAAACCTGATTCAGTCGACTGCGCTCGCCTGCGCCTAGGTACTGGGTCACCATAATGCCTGTCGCTGCTCCAGTAATGTTAAAAAGAATAATAAGGGTATTGGCAATTTGGTTGGCATTGCCGACGGCTGCCACCGCTCTGTCCGAATAGCCGCTGAGCATGAGGGTGTCTATGTTCCCCATGACCATAAATAGCAGTATTTCTATAAAGATAGGCCACGCCAGTTTGAACAGGGACGTGGTTTCATCTATTGTGCTATGTTTCATAACTAAAACCTCCTTTAATTAAGCGGCTTTAGTCTATCATAGGGGTTATGATAGGGCAATAGCGTACATGGGAATGTACGCTATTGCCCTATTGCATATAATTCCCATTTCACATTAATTCTATCTTTCCATCCTTTTTTACTAGTTTTATGACAGTTCGTAAGAATGTAGATTAAATTGTCCGATGCTACAACAGTAGTAATTATCTCACCTTTCAACGGATATACCCATTTCTTTTCACCACTTGTTGTAAAACACTCAAGCCATGAATCAAAGCAAGGATTATTATTCATACTGCTCGATTGGAGAAGTTTTTTATCACGGCCTATTATAGGCGGCGAATTGTCGGAACCACTTATAGTTGCACACCATCTTTCTCGACCTTCACAATCTAGCGAAATAAGCCTTCGACGACTTATATTTAAGTATAAGTTACCGTCTTCATCGATTGAAGGAGGAGAAAAAACATGCCCATCTTCCGGTTTATATTCCCACTTGAGACTTCCATCTGGATTTAACACATATAGTATGCCAGAAACGCATACATATAGAACGCCATCTGCATGAATATTTAGCGGAAAATCTCCGTTCCCTTGACCTAAAACACGCTCCCAAAGCTTTTCACCGTTTCTGTTAAAAGCACAGAGCGTTTTAGCTCTTTCTAACCCTAAGTATATGACCCCTTCATTTGAAATTATAGGCTCATACCAATTAATCGAATCGGAAGTATGCTTCCAGTTTAATATACCCTCTCTAGAAATGCTGAAAAAAGTGCCCACTTGTCGATCATAAGTACATATGTAGATATTTCCATATTTATCAATTACAGGTTTAGAAGACACACTATCCTCAAGTAAAAATTCCCATTTGATTTTCCCATCTGGAAATAAACAATACAAAGAATTGCCATTATACTCAAACGCATCTGCTGTAGCTATGTATATAAGTCCATCCTCACCTATGATTGGTGATCTCAAAGGTCTATCTATACATAGTAATTCTTTTATATTTTGTTGTGGATCTACTTGAATTATTCTTCCACTAGATGGTCCTAACACGTAGTTATCACAATCACTAACTAAAATAGCATTATTTCTGTCAATTACAAGCGAACCTCTAACAACCGTCCCGTCTACAAAAGAATCTTTCATAGTAACTTTCCACAGCAATTTAGGATTATCAGGTATTAAATAGTCTGTTTGTCTATTTCGGTTTGAGTCTGTAGGGTATATTGCAGTTTTGTCATATGCGCCTTCTTCAAAACCACCGGATGCCAATTTGCTTAGATTATTTGCTTTGTTTTTAAGCATTTCAATTTTGTATGATGATTATAAAACCATCATACACTCCTTTCTTTCTATAATTATGAATACATATCATTATTATCTTTAAGAACTGATTGATCAGGCAGACACTAGATCCTACTACTAGTGTCTGCCCTTATCACTTATAAACTAGACATCAGTGTTACTTAACAGGACTATCTAGTTCGCTAATATTTCTTGTGCCATTTTTAAATATGCCACTAGACAAGGCAGGTCGTCTGCAGTTCCAAAACCACCCGTAAATATATCCTCTAAACAAGTCCCAACGGCAACTGTTGTACCAGCAGCTCCTAATATTAGTAATTTTTCATCATATTCATTTTTTATCTCTACCGGAGAAAGTATTACCTTCATACCCTTATCGCTGACTTTATATAAATAATAGTGTGCCTCACCAGGTTGATTAAAACGGATTCCCATTTTGTAATCACCAAATATCGGGATATCGGTTATTTCTTTCATCGTTTTTCCTTTTCTTAAATTACCGTCATCACAATATTTTTGTGCTTGTGCAGCTCCTGTCGTTCCTATAGGTTTTACTTCCCATACATATTGTCCAGAAACTACATCCGCTTCATATTTTTTTAATTTTCCATTTTTATTTTTTTCAGTTTTAGAAGTAATAGAATACTCCAGTATCGATACTTGTCCACTCTCACTTAATGCCTTTGCAATATTAAGCTGTGCAATTTCGTGCAAAGCTGTATAAACGCCTTTCCCATTTGCACTCAATGTAAATATAGATACATATTCTGCACTCAGTTTATTAGCATTGTATGCGCCGCTAATCCCTTGCAAAGCATACACTGGCATATTCCCGCTCGAATCGATAAACCTTACCGGATTCCCAGAACAATACAGATATAAGTTTAAACTCAGAGGGTCTGTTTCTACACCTCTATAACTATCTTCAGTAATAAACCGCTGCTGACTTGGACTGTAGTATCTTGCTCTGAGGTAGTAGTTACCTGTTTCTTCATCGAAATATTGACCAAAGTAGGTGAATGGATTTTCTATTTGATCGCCCTTGCTTGTGAAGTTGCCGTAACTATCATAGTCATAGGTTTTACACACTTTACCTTGTCTGTCTGTGAGGGCTACTACATCGTTATGAGCGTTTTTGAAGTAGAAATACTCTTTGCCTAAGCTGTCTTTCTTGCTGACAAGGCTTGTGCCGTACAGGTAAGTTGCTTGCAGTGTTCCGTACTTGTCTGTTTCCGCTACTACGTTGCCCACGTCCCAAATTTGGCGTTTTGTCTGTCCGTTGACGGTAATGGCGTCGCGTAGCCCTGTTGGGTTGTACGTATACGTTGCTTGTTTCCCGGGTCTTGTGACTTTTACAAGTTGGCCTAGCACGTTGTACTCGAAAAACTCTGAGGCGCCTTTGTTGGTTAAAAATGTGCCTTCAATGTTGTTAACTGCCTGTTTGTCTGTACTTTTGATGGTGCGTATGGAGACTTGGCTGCCATTCGCATCATAAGTATATTTGGAAATGGTCAGGACGGTTCCAACTTTTTGACACTTGTAGGTCAGTCTTGAGTTTAAGTCATATTGGTAAGTGGTGAAATCGCCTTGATTCTCTTGGGACACGATATTGCCGTAGTCGTCAAACTTGGTGCCTTGGTTTTTCCCTTGGCTGTATTGTTCCAGTATGAGTCTGTTGGCGTCGTCGTAGGCAAATTTCTTGTTGGTATTTGCGGTGCCATCGTTTTCAGCGATTCTATTGCCGTCTGCTTGGTAGTCGTAGGTAAATTTAGGAACGGTGTTTGTGGCGTTAAAGTTCTCAATGCCCTTGACTTGGTTCGCCAAATTGTAGCTATAGCGGGTGCCAAAGCTTCCGTCTGCATACTTGGTTTCTTTTAGGTTGCTGTTTTCATCGTAGGCATACTGCGCTTCTGGCGTGCCTTCGCGCTTAACTTCTACCATACGATTAAGTTTATCATAGTTGTAACTTGCATCAAGAATTAACTTGTCTTGGCAAGTTAGGTTGAGGCTTTTTCTATTACCGTCCGCATCGTATACAAACTGCTTTTTGCTAAAACCATCCCATTCTGTTTTGACTAAGCCCAGCTCATTGTACTGGTAATTAATTTTCTTCCCGTTCTCGGATAAGCTTTTAATGCCGCCTTGAAGGTAATATTCAATGTTCTTAACTGAGTTGTCACCCTTGGTGCTTGTTGCGGTTTGAGAAATTAATCGATTTAAACCGTCGTAGCCCATTGTATATGCGGCGCGGTTCTTATCTACTTTTGTTATAAGATTGCCATTTTCGGTCGAGTAAGAGGAGGCGTTGCCGCCTCGCACTCCTCACAGAACCGGACTTATGGTTTTCCCATATCCGGCTCTTCA
>JBGSUZ010000074.1:0-7461 GCA_041753235.1 Acidaminobacteraceae bacterium | reverse complement strand
GGCGGTGGATTACTATGATAGCAAGGCTTCACGTTTAGACCTGCGTATAAAGCTTCAAGACGGCACTGAAGTCGATGTCGAGATTCAGTTAGCCAATATGAAATCCTATACAGAGCGAATCTTGTACTATTGGTCTAAAATGTACTGTGGAGATTTAGATAAAGGCAGTACTTATGATGCACTTAATAAGTGTATTGTGATTAATTTTTTAGATTTTGAACTATTTCAGCATGAGAAAATGCACGCAATCTTTCATATCTCGGAAGACGAGCTCGGCACGCTTCTGACTGACCATTTAGAACTTCATTTCGTTGAACTCCCTAAAGTTAAGCGATATAATAAAGAAAAGGGCACTGAGAATGACATGCTAATCGTATGGACAGAGTTTCTCAGCATTCGAGACGAAACGGAGTTGATTGCTATGAGTTCAAAGGAACTGCCAGAAGAGGTACGCAAGGCATTTGAAGAATTGAAAGAGTTAAGCAAAGACCCGACCATGCGTGAAGTAGCCCTCAGTCGTGAAATCGCACTCAGGGATCATTATCAAAGACTGTTTGAGGCAGAACAGCGTGGGCTTGAGCAGGGTCGAGAAGAAGGCAAGCATACTGCCAAGCTAGAACTGGCAAAAAATATGAAAGCACAAGGCTTTTCAACCACAGAGATAGAATTGTTGACTGGATTGAGTTTAGAGGAGATTAAACAGTTGTAGTTCTATTTTTACGGAGTTAGTGTTTAAATTAAAGAAAAATAAGTAGGTAAGCCTCTTTGTCGATTAGAGATAAAAGGGGCTTTTTTTTGCATGGAACCCCAAGCCCCCAAACCCTTTAAATTACGCCTCTAATATGATATAAATAAGAGGGTTAGGGAATTCCTTAACCCCCTAAAAGAACACTTTAAACGAGTAGAATTGGAGAATAATTACATGAACATAGAGGCATTAAACGCATTACAAGTTAAACTCACTGAAATCAACGGCGCAGAGCAGGTACTCAAAGACGAGCCGATGAAAAAGCACACCTCATTTAAAATAGGTGGCCCAGCGGACCTACTGGTTTTACCAACCACAGAAGAAGCACTTTCAGAGACACTTAAAGCCATTCAAACATCTGGCATAGAGTGCTTTGTTATGGGCAACGGCAGTAACCTACTGGTGTCCGACAAAGGCTACAGAGGGGTGATTGTCAAAATTGCAGACAACTTTAACGGGTTTCAAATAGAAGGTGAAACAGTCACCGCAGAAGCAGGGATATTGCTTTCAACGCTTTCAAGACAAATTATGAACGCGGAGCTGACTGGCTTTGAGTTTGCCTCAGGCATTCCGGGAACCATTGGCGGCGCAGTGTTCATGAACGCTGGCGCTTATGACGGTGAGTTCAAGGACATTGTCAAATGGGTTCGTGTCATGGACATGGGTGGAAATGTAAAAACCTACCAAGGCCATGAGATGGCATTTGCCTATCGGTTTAGCAGACTTCATGAAGCCCATGAGATTGTCATCGCCTGCGGACTGGCGCTTCAAAAGGGCAGTTTAGAGGCCATTAAGGCCAAAACAGCAGACTTGACCGAGAAACGCACCACCAAGCAACCGCTACAACTTCCAAGTGCGGGCAGTACCTTCAGAAGACCGGAAGGCTACTTTGCAGGTAAACTCATAGACGACTCAGGCCTTAGAGGTCTTAAACTCGGCGGCGCACAGGTCAGTACCCTCCACAGCGGCTTCGTGGTCAACGTGGACAACGCCACTTGTCAGGACGTAATGGACTTGATAGCCACCATCCAAAAGGTTGTCTTAGACCAATTTGGGGTAAAATTAGAGACAGAAGTACGTTACTTAGGCGAATTCTAATTTGGCGGAGGTCAATGCCCATGAAATTATATGCAGACTACCACACCCACACCACTTACAGCGGTGACGGCAAAGGCACTATGGAACAAAATGTACAGGCAGCCATTGCAAAAGGCCTGAAAGTCCTAGCAATCAGCGACCACGGCCCGGGCCATTTTGGCTACGGCATAAAATACAAGAACTACCCGAAAATGCGAGCAGAACTAGACGAACTACAGGCGAAATACCCTGAAATCAAGCTGCTTCTTGGCATTGAAGCCAACGTTATGGACGAGTCAGGCCACCTAGACGTGGACGAGGCTTTTCTCAAGCACAATGACATCTTGCTGGCAGGCTACCATTTCGGGAGTTCCCCAAAAGAGCATCTATCCGATGTGAAAATCCACTGGTACAACTTCATGAGTCGTAGGTCAGAATACTACTTTAAAAAGGCTCAGGAACTCAATACCAAGGCATTTATTCGGGCAATAGAGAACTATCCAATCAATATACTCACCCACCCGGGGGCAAAAGGGCCAGCCATCCTCTCAGAGGTTGCCAAGGTCGCCGCAGCTCGGGGAACTTATTTAGAAATTAACAACAGCCATGGGCACTTGACTTACGAAGAAATATTAGAGGTCAAAGACAGCGGCTGCATGTTTTCAATTAACAGCGACGCCCATAAACCTGAAAATATAGGTCGCTTTGATAACGGCATAGAGCGAGCAGAAAGAGCAGGCCTTACTGAAGACAGAATTTTAAACGCGCGTCTGGATTTGATCCATTTTGGTAAATAGGAGGCACACATGAAAATCGTTGTAATAACCGGCATGTCAGGCGCCGGAAGAAGTCAGGCCATGAAAACGTTTGAAGATGCGGGCTACTACTGCATAGACAATATGCCGCTAGCGCTTATGCCTAAATTTGTTGAGCTAGTGGAGAACAATACCGAGAACATTGAAAAGGTAGCTCTGGTGACAGACATCCGTGGACGCCGCTTTTTTGACACCCTAGAGAAGACCCTTGAGCTCATGAAGAGCACCAGCACAGACTTTAGAATATTGTTCCTAGAGGCTTCCAACCAAACGCTCATCAAGCGTTACAAAGAAGCCCGCAGAACCCACCCACTCAATCCGGGTGGCAGCATAGAAGACGGGATTAACAAAGAACGTAAACGCTTAGAGGTCATTCGCAATTTAGCAGACCATATTATTGACAGCTCGGACCTTTCATTGGCATTGTTCAGAGAAGCTATTCACAAGACTTTTGACGAGACAGAGAGCCCTGTGGAATTAACGCTGACCCTCATGTCCTTTGGCTTTAAACGAGGCATACCGCTAGACGCGGACTTTGTCTACGACGTGCGCATGCTCCCGAATCCGTTTTACGTGGAAGAACTTAAACACCTGACTGGAAACGATGAAGCTGTTCGCAGCTATGTTATGAAATTTCCAGAGAGTCAGGAGTACTATGAAAAACTTAGCGCTTTGATTCATTTTCACATCCCGCTGTGCATTAAAGAGGGGCGCCGACAACTGGTGGTTGCCATTGGTTGTACAGGCGGTCAGCACCGCAGTGTGACTTTCGCCAACTTGCTCAGGGACGAGTTTGAGGCGGCGGGTTACCAAGTTAACTGCAAGCACAGAGAACAGCACCACTAAGTTTGTTGGGGGAATAGACTAATGGGATGGACAAATGAAACGCAACCAATAGAAGAATCGATTAACCAAGACCTGAACGTGGTCGCTATAGGCGGCGGTTCAGGTCTCTCTGTACTACTCAGAGGCTTAAAACAGGTTACAAAAAACGTAACCGCCATTGTGACTGTAGCAGACGATGGTGGCGGCTCTGGGGTGCTTAGGGAAGACCTTGGCATGCTGCCACCAGGCGATATAAGAAACTGCATTTTAGCACTGGCTAACAGAGAACCAATCTTAATGGATCTCATGAATTACCGCTTTACAGACGGCATGCTTAAAGGCCAGAACTTTGGCAACTTAATGCTTGCCGCCATGGTAGGTATTTCGGAAAACTTTGAAGAAGCCGTTAAAAAAATAAACGACATATTCGCCGTAACCGGACAGGTACTGCCTGTCACTACGGAAGACGTCATATTGAGAGCCAAACTTATTAATGGACATTGGGTAGACGGAGAGTCCAGCATTCCAAAGGCAGTACTAGAGCAGTCTAGCCGCATTGAGTTCGTGACACTGATACCTAAAAAGCCAAAACCGACAGCCGAGGTCATAACTGCCATAGAAAACGCAGACGTGATTCTTATGGGGCCGGGAAGTCTTTATACCTCTATAATGCCCAATCTTTTGGTAGGGGGCGTTAGCGAGGCCATACAGAGAAGCTCCGCCATTAAAGTCTACTTAGCCAACCTCATGTCGCAACCGGGTGAAACCGATGGTTACAGCCTCAGAGAATACCACCAGTCACTGGTCAAGCACAGCTACCCGGGCATTGTCAGCCACGTCATGGTCAACCATGAGGAAATAGAACCTAAAATTCTAAGGCGCTACCTGAAAGAACAAGCTGAGCCGGTTCGTATTACAGAGGAAGACCGAGCCTACTTCAAAGAAGCCCATGTCACCTTAATAGAAGGCGACTTTATAGAAACCGTCAAAGGTTATGTTCGACATGACGCCTACAAAGTGTCTAAAACAGCGGTAGACTTAGTGGACGCAAGGGTTTACAGAAAGCCAATCAGACGAAGACGATAGGGGGTAATTGACAATGCGCATAGACGAGAGAGACATCATGTTTTCAAGAATGGCTAGAGAAGCAGGCACACCAGCGTATGACGACTATTATAAGCGCCACCCTGAGCATTTAGAAACAGATGAACACCTAAGGCAAATGCCTCAACTCTGTGGCATAGGCACGACCACCTACGACCCTTTAAACAGTCCAATGGTCGGTGCGGCCTTTCATCTTTTAGACGATATAAAACACCTCGCAGAAGGCCCAACAGTTGCTACTGAACAAGTCCACGGCACACCTGAGCAGTTTACAAGCAAACTTAAAGGACTAGCAGCCCACTACGGCGCAGTCCTGAGCGGGGTGGCCCTGCTAGACGAGTCCTATTATTACAGCCATAGAGGCCGTCAGGAGGCAAGTTACGGCGAGCCTTTAAACCCTGAGCACAGCTATACCTTTGTCTATGCGGTGGAAATGGCAGAAGCGTTAGTTCATACAGCGCCACTGTTACCTCAATCTCTTGCCGTAACTAAAGGTTACGTGGACGCGGCGGTTATAGGTATGGTGCTGACTTACTACATAAAATCTTTAGGCTACGACGCCAGAGCTCATGTGGACGGCAATTACCTTATGGTCATGCCACTGGCAGCAAAAGCAGCAGGCCTAGGCGATGTTGGCAGGCACGGCCTGCTAGTCACAGAAGCCTACGGGCCACGGGTACGACTGGGCGCCGTGACCACCAATTTGCCACTACTAGCAGATGGGCCGTCGGACTTCAACCTACAAGCCTTTTGCGAACTTTGCGGTAAATGTGCTAAGTCTTGTTTAGCACAAGCTATTCCAAAGGAGAACCAACCAGAGGCTTATTGGCAAATTAAACAGGAAAAATGTTACGAGAAGTGGCGTGTGCTTGGCACAGACTGCGGTGTGTGTTTGTCAGCCTGCCCGTTTAGTGTAGGACTGCCACAAGCGTTGATTGCAGATTATAAGACATCGACAGACAGCGCGAAGGAATTACTGGCATTTTATGAAGAGAAACATGCTTCGAGGCCTATTAATAGGGATGGGCTTGAGTGGTTGAAGTAAAAAACTGACTGTAGAGGAGAGACAGCTTATGACAACCTACTATTTAGTAAGACATGGCGAACCTGATTGGGAACTCAATGAAATTCATAGACTAAAAGGTCAGAGCCGAGATTTGCCAGCTCTGACACCGCTAGGCATAGAGCAGGCGAAGCAAACAGCGAAGGACGAACGCTTCAAAGAAGCTGAACTGATTGTCTGCTCCCCGTATACAAGGGCCATGCAAACCGCCGCAATTATTTCAAAGGAAACTGGACTCGACATGCATGTTGAGTTCGACCTCAGAGAATGGCAGCCAGACCTGAGTTTTAACTTTGACAATCTGGAGACTCTCAAACAATTAACCGATGATTTTGAACGTCACAATGGCGTTTATCCTGAGGGAGTTACTTGTCAATGGGAGTCAAAAGAAATGATGAAAAACCGTATAGAGGGTGTACTCAGTAAGTACAGTCGTTATAGCAAGGTTGTTGTTGTGGGACATGGTATGATTTTTAGGACGCAGATAGACGAAACAGATATTCCGCACTGCTCTGTTTTTGAGTTGAGGAAATAGTGGGTAAGCTTCCTAAGTAGGAGACAACATGAAAGAATACAAAGCTATTTTCTTAGATAGAGATAATACCATAACTAGATTTAATCCAGAAAAACGAAAACTCTTGTCTAATCAAATTATGAAATGGTCGGGAAAAGAATATGGCATTACATATGATGAAATGATGCACTTATTAAATAAAGCAGGTTATCCAGAGGGTGGCTGAAATCGATTGAAGCTGTAATCAGGATAGAATTCTTTTTGATGAGACATTGAAAGTGATGAGTTATTTTAATAATAAAGGATTGATGATAGGCATTATTAGCGATACATCGCCTTCATTACAAATAAGTTTAGAACAATTAGGACTTGGTGAATTGATCGACTCGTATACATGCAGTGACATCGCGGGTGCCATGAAACCATACCCATTAATTTACCAAACCGCATTAAATACACTTGGTGTCGAGGCAGATGACTGTATTTATGTAGATGATTATGACATTGAGGCTGATGGTGCAAGAAATCTTGGTTTCACTGCATTTCATATTGACAGGAGTAATACTTGCGAAGGTGAGTGGGTTATTAGGTCGTTTGAGGATGTTGTTTGATTTTATGAAGGGGAAAAGAGTAAATAAGCAGAGTAAATTGAACAACTATAAATGTTGAAATTATAGTAAAAATAAGGGCAAGTGCTCTACTCTATCTATGAATAGGGGTGGGATGGTTACCTTTGAAAACGTAGTGAAGTAAACTTAGATAAAATATGCACCAGTTTTCTCGGTAATGATATGAGTAAACTGGTGTTTTTATATTTAGATTAAGGTGAATAATGATTCAAAATGGTTGTGAAAGATGTAACTATTTTGGGTTTTAAAGGGTGACATAATTTGATGGAAAGGTTAGAATGGGAGTAACAGTCTTACTGAATATCAAAATCCATATTGTGTAAATTCTATATTTTAGATTCGAGGACTTAATAGTGAATAAAAGCATAGAAGTCAATAATAGTAATATATATTCACATCAATCAAGTGCTGCTAAAATGATAAATCAATACTATCTAGATAAAGAAACAGAAGGATCGGCGTTAGTAAAACTTCCTACTGGTGCAGGAAAAAGCGGAGTAATGGCATTAGCAATCTATATGTTGTTACCAAACATCAAAATTTTAGTGGTTACTCCAACAGAAGGATTATTAAATCAAATTAAGTATGAACTAGAGTTGGGATTTTGGGAAAAGATTAAGCAACAACCTGATAACACTAAAAAAGTAAAAGTTCTCAAGCATAAAGAGCTTTTAGTGAGTGACTAT
>JBGSUZ010000073.1:0-2450 GCA_041753235.1 Acidaminobacteraceae bacterium | reverse complement strand
TGGATGAGCCGACAAACCATATAGACATCGCCTCAAGAGAGGTTTTGGAAATGGCACTTCAACACTTTGAAGGCACGGTATTAATGATTTCCCATGACCGTTACTTTATTCAACAACTGGCTGACAAGGTCTTAACCCTGTCCCCAAAGGGTTGTGATAGTTTTGAAGGCACTTATGAAGAGTGGCGTGAGGAACAGCGGAAAATTGAGAGTGGTATACGTAGACCCGCAGTGGCTGTAGTTGAATCTGGTAAATCCGGTGCCAATGCAAATTCCGAAACCAAGACAAGCACTCAAGGTGCGTCTGGTGCAAAGGATTGGCGAGATACGGATGCGAGAGCTAAACAAAATGAAGCTAGAAAACGCGCCCAGCGGATTGAAGAACTCGAAAAGCTGATTCCACAGGCAGAAGCTCAGGTTAAGGCACTTGGCGAGGCGGTTGAAGCCCATGCCACCGACTTTGAGAAACTTAGTGGCTTAATACTTCAACATGCAGAAGCTCAGACGCAGTTAGATGATTTAGAGCTGGAGTATTTGGAACTGCATGAGGCGTAAGGGTTGAGTGCTTGTAGTTAAATAATATAATTTTTAGTAAAATGAAAAACACCCCGAAGTTGCAATAATAGCGACTTCGGGGTGTTTTTATAAGTTTAATTATAAAACAGATTCAACTAGTTTACCTTAACCGCCAAAAGGGACAACGACAGGTTCAGTAGACTCAATACCAGAAAGCGTTTTAAGGTTGGTAATGAGTAGTTTGTAAGTAACACCGGGTTGTAGCGTGCCATCATACTTAATGGATACTTCTTTATTTTCAGGTGTGAAATTCACTGAACTAACATGTGCTGGCGCTGCATTTCCAGAAGTATCTGTAATCATATAATTATTTGTGTTAACGACGGTGTTGTATCTTAGGTTAGTATTGGAAATTAATTGTATGCTTCCACCAGAACTATAAGAAATACTGTCGAACGCTGGTGGCGCTTTGCGTTCCCAGTTCATAATAAATATTTTGCTGTTATTTGGTGAGAGCATTCTGTCTTTATCATCTTTAATGTATTTCGCATCAACTTGAATGGTTACATTGTCATTTGTCATATGACTTGTGTCGCTTAACGTCATTAAGAAGGCCTTGGCTTCTGCATCGTAGACGATAGAACTAATAGAAGTATTAAAGTCGCCATTGTCTTTTACAGTAACGGTGTAGTTGTCCTTATTAGTTGCAATAGCCATATTTACTGGCTCGGAATAATTAAAGTATAGTTTATTGTCCAAAGTTGAACAGCCTGAAATCATTTTTGCTGTGGACGATTCAAATATCGCTTTAAAGGCATAAGGGGCTGAGTTTTGAATGCTATTGCCCCGGTAGTCTGTTATATTATTCACTTTTAAGTAATAGGTTTTACTAGGCATTATGCCTCTTGTTCTTAAGAGGACTTGATTTTCGTTTAAGTAGCCGCCCAAAACTTCAATTTGCTCTATTGGCATTTTATTTTGTAGTGCTACGGTGCCGTCGTATAATTCGTAGTTGGTGACGTCTTTTAAGTCCAACGAGTTCATAGGCTTAGAAAAATAGACATTGACAGTGTTGGTGTTATTAGCTTCGACCAAATTGATTTTAGGGGCGTCAATGACGGGCGTATGTACAGGTACAACATAATTATCATAAACGTCGTTGCCGTTATTAGAAGTAAAACGAGGCATAATGACAATACCGGTGGCATCGCTTGGAATGTCCTTGTCTGTAAACAAATAAATCTGGTTGTAACTTCTATCGTATTTAAATTTCGTAATACTGAGCGTTTGATTTAATCTGTCAAATACAATTTTACTATTGGTTAGATTTTTAATTGAGTCAAGATCAAGGTCGGGATAATACTCTAAGATGATGTAGTTCGAAGTGCTTCTAGTATATGAAAATGTAGATTTTGCAGACAAACTCGTCGTAGCGCCTCTAAATTTTACTGGGGCGTTGTTTTGAGTCCGTATGAGTTTTTCGTTAAACTCAATGGTACAGATTTTATTGCTATTGCCTCCGTTAGCACGAATTACCAGCGTCTTATCAGTAGGATTATACTGAACGGATTTAATTGGTAACACAGTAGTTTCGGAAAAATCGCGATAGTATAACTTGACTGCATTTGGTTGCTCAATGCTAGCTTTATTCAAACTCTCACGGAATGTTATGACTATTTCATTACGTGTGGTCCATTGGGTAGAATAATAAATGTCTCTTGTCGTTGTTGAATCATATGGCGGTTGAACAGTACCGCCACCAGTACTTGGCGTACTTGAGCCACCAGAAGGCACGCTAGAACTTCCCGTTGTACCAGAAGTGTTGGTTGATATGCTTGAATTTCCTGTGGCTGACGGTGTTGTGGGCTTGGTAGTAGGGGTGGTTTTACTACTTCGCTTAGCCATTTGAGCTTTTAATATATTTTTTACTAATAA
>JBGSUZ010000072.1:0-1695 GCA_041753235.1 Acidaminobacteraceae bacterium | reverse complement strand
TGGCCCTATGACGTCCGGCAACCTGCTTAACAAGCAAGGTGCTAATTCCAGCGGTGTAAACCGGAAGATGAGATTCGCTAGTCATTTAGCTCTTCCTTCGGGGAGAGCTTTTTTATTTTGAAAAGCGCTCAAATTTTGGGCGCTTTTTTCGAACTCATATATAACATTATTCTACATATTTAGCATTATATACTTTATAAGGAGGCTGTAATGAAAACAAGAATTTTGATTGAATACCAAGCTGAAACCGTTCGTAGACCTGTACTTTCTCAAGCTATAAAAGCGCACGATGTCGAGTTAAATATTCTAAAAGCCAATATTAATGCGCAAATGAATGGACGCATTTTTGCCGAAATAGAGGGCAGTTCTTTAGAAATCAGTAGGTTCATGGACTTTCTAAGTCAACAAGGCGTCCTGTCAGATATACGTCAAAGTTTACTCGCACTTAAGCAAGAACGCTGCGGCCTATGTAAGAACTGCATCAAAGTATGCCCAACAAAGGCTTTGACCTTTAACGAAGAAACCACAATATTACATCATGACCCTTATAAATGTGTATCCTGTGACCGTTGTATAACTGTTTGCCCGAATAGGGCTATTATTGAAGTATAGGAGGCCCTTATGTCTATTAAACATTTATTCGAAGAAAAAAAGCCAATTTTGTCCTTTGAGATTTTCCCGCCAAAACCGGAATCAGACGTTTCCGTGGTCTATAAAGCGATCGACGGCCTAGTTGACTTAAACCCTGACTTTATCAGCGTCACCTATGGGGCTCTTGGCACGACTCAGGGCAATACCGTAGAAATGGCCTCTTACATTAAGAATCATCACCACAAAGAAGCCTTGGCTCATCTGACCTGTATTCAAAATACAACCGAAGAAATGAACACGACATTGAATCGGTTAGAAGCAGCTGACATTCAAAATGTATTGGCACTCAGAGGTGATAACCCTACAGGGCACACCCACAGCTCAGGAGACTTTCGTTTTGCAAAAGATTTAGTCACCCAAATTAAAACAAGAGACCAGTTCAGCGTCGGCGCAGCTTGTTACCCAGAAGGGCATTTAGAATCTCCAAGTCCAGAGCTGGACATTCTCTATATTAAAGAAAAAGTAGACTGCGGCGTAGACTTCCTCATATCACAGCTATTCCTAGACAATGAAATGTTCTACGACTACTATAACAAGTTAAGACGCAACAACATCAATGTGCCTATAGTTGCAGGTATTTTACCGGTACTCAACAAAAAACAAATAGCCAGAATCACAGAGCTTTCAGGTTGCAGCTTACCGCCAAAATTCAGAAGAATCCTAGAAAAATATGAGTCCGATGAACTCGCTCTCAAACAGGCCGGTACCGCATATGCCATTGAGCAAATCATTGACTTATTCTCTTGGGGCATAGACGGCATTCACCTCTACACCATGAACCGCATAGACACCACAAGAGAAATCATCAATAGCATACACTACATTAAAAATCACCTGCGCCGCATGAAATAGAGCGAACGTACGTTTACAAAAGACCTCAAATCTGTCACAATATAAACGTTAGGATGTGATAGATATGGACTTATTTGATTATATGAGAAATACAAGAGAACAATCGAGTTCGCCTCTGGCGGAACGCATGAAGCCTAAGTCGCTGACACAGTTTTTTGGACAGGAACACATCATGGGAGAGGGCAAACTGCT
>JBGSUZ010000071.1:0-2420 GCA_041753235.1 Acidaminobacteraceae bacterium | reverse complement strand
GCTGCGTTCGTAACTTTCTTAATACTGCTGGTAATGGCTCGAATGACTTGATAGTTAACTAAAACGCCAACTATAAGCGCTATAATGAACCCAATAATCAAGAAAGAGTTAGCAATATTAACCGCCCCTTGATTTGAGGCTGCCGCATCAATACTGCCATGCAAACTGATATCTAGTACTTGATTTGTGTGCTCTAACAATTGGTTGCCTGTATCTAACAAAACGCCTTGAAGCTTAATCTGTGATTCTAAAAGTGCCTTGAATTCTTTAAGATTTGCTTCGTAATTTTTAGAAGCCGTTCTGGCACCATTAAGTTGATCAATATTAATTTGCTTAGAAGTAATTGCCATCATTTTGTCAATATCTTCATAGATGGTAGGGAAGCCCTTAAGGGCTTGGTCAATATAGGACGAATCTCTTGCTTCCAACGCCTTGTTGGTATATATTCTCGCAAGATTGGCATTGTTGGTAACATGATTGATGCCTGTTATTTTTGAAACCCTTTGCTTAATAACTGTACCACTGGCTCCAGTAGACATATCTGTCGCAAAAGAGCCCATCTGACTTTCTTCATAACCACCTACACTGGCATAAAACTCATCTACGGTTTTTAGAAGCGTCGCTTTAATTTCCGCAAATTTGATAGAATTCGCTTTGTAAGCATCCTTTGCTTCAATATATGTATTAAAAGTCGCTAAAGACTCCGTTGAAGCATCTTGGATTTCCTTGTCCATACGATTATCTTTTACAAATTTATCTAAGTCTGTTATCTTAACATTTAAATCGGTTATATATTGCTCCACTGCATCTAGGCTATTTTGACTGCTGGTATAAATATACCCCCGCATTTCAAGCATCATAGCAGCTGTCATACTGGTAATTTCTTGCGTGTTGTGAACGTTTGGCAACTCTACGTTACTCATTTTATTCGAAGAATTTCCAACGTTTATCATATTGAAGATAGTAACGCAGATCACCACCGAAATGATGCCGAGCATGATGGCAATCCCAGCAATAATTTTCATTCCAATTTTTTTGTTTTTAAGCATTCTAGTAACCTCCTCGATGCGTTCTATTTACGCATTAAACTATCCATTGATAGTTCTAACTTCATCCAATTCGCCTTCGTTGAGCAGTTTGTCAGAATCCAGTATGATGACAATTTGATTCTGAATTTTGCCTATGCCAAGAATGAATTTGTTTTTAAAGTCAGAGTTGAAGGTTGGCGGTTCCGCAATTTGTTCGTCGGGTATTGCAATAACTTCTAACACTGTATCGACAATCAAACCCACTGAAATAGCCTTTAGTTCAACCACAATTATGCAAGTTCGGTCATTATACTCTAAATATTCTTTGTTAAAACGCTTGCGTACATCCATGGTTGGAATGATTTTGCCTCTCAGGTTGATGACGCCCATTATGTACTCTGGTTGATTTGGCACCTCCGTAATATCCTGTATGCCAATAATGTCTACCACATGTCGTATTTCGATGGCATATTGCTCCGTTCCCAGTGCAAAGGTTAAATATTTCCCCTTTTGCGTATCTTCTTCGTAATAAACGCTATCTAGTTCTGCCGCCACATTCATCACCTCTCATCATCTACAAGTCCTGATGGATCCAATATCAGACTGATTTTGCCATCCCCAAGTAATGCACAGCCCGAAACGCCGTTCACCTTTTTCATGAATTTAGATAGACTCTTAACCACAAGTTGCTGTTCGCCAAGTATCTCATCTGCAAATAGCAGTACGCTTTTGCCTGCATACTCAATCATGATCAAGATACCTTTCTCTATCTCGGTCACTTTTGACTGAATGTTAAAACGCTTGTGCATGCGCATAATCGGATAACATTTGCCTCTGAGCATCATAAACTCATTTTCATTTGGGTCAATAATCACTTCATCAGCTTTGCAGGAAAATGATTCTTGGATATTGATAATCGGTACCGCCAAAAAGGTGTTGCCCACCCGCATCATCATACCTTCTATGATTGCCAATGTTAGTGGAATTTTAATTCTAAACGTTGTCCCCTGACCAAGGGTTGACTCTATTTGAATCGTGCCACCCAGCTCAGTAATATTTTTACTCACCACATCTAAACCAACGCCACGACCCGAAAATTCAGTTATCGCATCTTTCGTTGAAAAACCTGGTGCAAAAATATAATGAAATACGTCTGAATCGCTTAAATCAGCCGGGTTTTTGGTCAGCAAACCCTTCTCTTCAACTTTTTCTAAAATCTTCTGCCGGTCAAGTCCTCGTCCATCATCTTGTATGACAATCCAGACCTCACCACCTGTGTGTTTAGCCTCCAGTATGACCTTACCTATTTCCGGTTTGCCTGCTAGTCTTCTTGATTCAGGCTCTTCAATACCATGGTCAACTGAGTTTCGGATAATATGCATCAATGGGTCA
>JBGSUZ010000070.1:0-6565 GCA_041753235.1 Acidaminobacteraceae bacterium | reverse complement strand
GACGAAGGCGGCTTCGCTCCAAACCTTGGCTCTAACGAAGAAGCTATTCAAGTTATCCTTGAAGCAGTTGAAAAAGCTGGTTACAAAGCTGGCGTTGACGTTATGATCGCTCTTGACGTTGCTGCTACTGAGCTTTGGAATGGCGAAACTAAGAAATATGACCTTGCTGGCGAAGGCAAGTCATTAACTTCAGAAGAAATGGTTGCTTACTACGAGTACCTTGTAGACAAATACCCAATCATCTCTATCGAAGATGGTCTTGACGAAGAAGACTGGTCTGGTTGGAAATTACTCACTGAGAAACTTGGTGGCAAAATCCAAATCGTTGGTGACGACCTTTTCGTTACAAACACTGAGAGACTTGAAAAAGGTATCAAAACTGGTACTGCTAACTCAATCCTTGTTAAACTTAACCAAATCGGTTCTATCACAGAAACACTTGATGCAATCGAAATGGCTAAGAGAGCTGGATACACAACTGTAATTTCACACAGATCTGGTGAAACTTCAGATTCTACAATTGCAGATATCGCAGTAGCTGTAAACTCTGGTCAAATCAAAACTGGAGCGCCAGCTAGAATTGACAGAGTTGAGAAGTACAACCAACTTCTCAGAATCGAAGAAATGTTAGATTCAACTGCAAAATACCCTGGTTTAACTGCATTCTACAACTTAAAGAAGTAGTCTGAATAATAAAGGGAATGGCTTGCCATTCCCTTTTCCTTTGTACATCATTTGTTTTAATAAAATGTACGGCAAAATTTCTATGAAACGGACAAGTAAGCTTGAAATGCCAGAATCCTTATGATAGAATACATATGTTGAATTTATGAAGGAGGCTACTTAAATGAAAATAGTTTTCACAGCGTTACTTGTTATTGCATGTTTAATTTTAATCGTTAGTATTATCGGACAATCTGGTAAAAGTGCAGGCATGTCTGGTTCAATTACAGGCGGTGCAGAGCAATTATTTGGTAAGCAAAAGGGACGTGCATTAGACCACAAATTAGATCAGGTTACAAAAGTAGCAGCAGTTGCTTTTATCCTTTGTGCTTTAATCTTAAACGCTCTCTAATTTTATTGAACTAAAAACGCAATGAGCAATCATTGCGATTTTTATTCTTACTCATATTCCTTTTTTAAAGGGATTAGAACAAGGCAAAACTCGAGAGGCTTTGTGCCTCACGACTTTTATAAAAACATATTCTAAGGAGGTACTGGTAAAATGAACGAAAGTTTCATTTACTTAGCACCGGTCGCAGGTGTACTCGCACTTATTTTCGCTTATTTCCTAGTGGTAACTAAAATCAACACAGTTAGCCCAGGAACAGACAGAATGAAAGAAATTGCGAACTACATTTCTGAAGGTGCAATGGCATTTTTAAGACGTGAGTATAAAACATTGGTGGTGTTTGTACTCGTACTCGGAACAATCATTGCAATTGGCATTAACCCGTTAACAGCAGTATGTTTCGTGATTGGTTCTACGTTCTCAGCATTAGCGGGCTTCTTCGGTATGAAGGTAGCTACAAAAGCGAATGTTAGAACTGCAAATGCAGCAAGAGAAAGTGGTATGAACAAAGCACTTTCAGTTGCCTTCTCAGGCGGCGCAGTAATGGGTATGTGCGTTGTAGGCCTTGGTCTTATCGGCGTTAGCGTACTTTACTTAGTTATTAAAGACATTTCTGTTGTAACTGGTTTTGGTCTTGGTGCTTCATCTATCGCCCTCTTCGGTCGTGTAGGTGGCGGTATTTACACTAAGGCTGCTGACGTAGGTGCTGACCTTGTTGGTAAAGTCGAAGCCGGGATTCCAGAAGACGATCCAAGAAACCCAGCTGTTATTGCAGATAACGTTGGTGACAACGTTGGTGACGTTGCAGGTATGGGTGCTGACCTTTTTGAATCATATGTTGGTTCGATCATTGCAGCAATTACGCTTGGTGCTTTAATTGAAAACTCTGTAGCTGGTGCACTTTATCCGCTCGTACTTGCAGCGGTAGGCATCGTTGCATCTATCATTGGTATTTTCTTTGTTAAGGGCGATGAAAAATCGAACCCACACAAAGCGCTTAAAATGTCTACGTATATTTCTGGTGCTATTGTAACAATAGCTGCGGTTGTACTTAGTAAAATGGCATTTGGTGATTACAAAGCTGCTGGTGCAGTCGTTGCTGGTCTTTTAGCTGGCACACTTATCGGGTTTGTAACAGAAGTTTACACTTCTGGCGACTACAAATCAGTTAAAAAGATTGCTCAACAGTCTGAAACTGGTCCTGCTACAACCATCATCAGCGGTTTAGCTGTTGGTATGTATTCTACAGCATTCCCAGTACTCTTCATTGCGGCAGCTACTTTAATCGCTTACAATGTTATGGGTGGCGGCCCAGCTGGTCTTTATGGTATTGCACTTGCTGCGGTAGGTATGCTTGCAACTGCAGGTATTACTGTAGCGGTTGACGCATACGGTCCTATTTCTGACAATGCTGGTGGTATTGCTGAAATGGCTGAACTTCCTAAAGAAGTTCGCAAGATCACTGACAAACTCGATGCGGTTGGTAACACAACAGCAGCGATTGGTAAAGGTTTTGCGATTGGTTCTGCTGCTTTAACAGCACTTGCACTCTTCGCGTCTTACTCTCAAGTTGTTAAACTTGAAAAAATTGATATCCTCAACCCTATGGTTGTAGTTGGTCTCTTCATTGGTGGTATGTTACCATTCGTCTTTACAGCAATGACTATGGAGTCAGTTGGTAAAGCTGCATTCCAAATGATTGAAGAAGTTAGAAGACAGTTCAAAACAATTCCTGGTATCATGGAAGGTACTGCTAAGCCTGACTACGCAAGATGCGTAGATATTTCTACAGCAGCTGCTCTTAAAGAAATGATGATTCCTGGTCTTATGGCTGTATTCACACCTCTTGTTGTAGGTTTCGTTCTTGGTACAGAAGCACTTGGCGGTCTTTTAGCTGGTGCGCTTGTAACAGGTGTTCTCATGGCGATCTTCATGGCTAATGCCGGCGGCGCTTGGGATAATGCTAAGAAGTACATCGAAGAAGGCCACCACGGCGGCAAAGGTTCTGAGCCTCACAAGGCTGCAGTTGTCGGCGATACAGTAGGTGACCCATTCAAAGATACTTCTGGTCCATCTATCAACATCCTTATCAAATTAATGACGATCGTTTCATTGGTATTTGCACCAATGTTCGTAGCATTTGGTTCATTATTATAATTTAAACTTTTAAGACCTTAGCCATAAGTGGCTAAGGTCTTTTTATTTACCGCTTATAAGGGTATAATGAATTTATATAAATGGAGGGGATACAATGAATATTAGAGAACGTATTATAGAGGTTTTTCATAACGAATTAGAGAAGCCCATCCTAGATATAGATTTAGCAAAATACTTGGATATTGAGCCAAGTCAGTATAAGGTCATATTTGAGTTGCTCGCTAAGATGGCGGATGAAGGCATTCTTATTGCAACAAAGAAAAAGAAATACGGGACACCTGAAATGTTCGGTATGGTTGTAGGCAAGGTTGAAGTAACACAAAGAGGCTTTGGCTTTGTCATGGTAGACGGAAGTGCGAATGCTGGCAAGAAACATGACGGCTCAGCGTCTTCAGACATATTCATTCCTGCGAGTGAAATGGGCGGCGCTATGAACAAGGACCGCGTACTTTGCAAGGTAACGAAAGGGCTCGATGGTGAGAAGCGCCGTGAGGGTACAATCGTTAAGGTCGTTGAACGTGCTAACAATCAAATTGTAGGTGTTTTCCAGAAGAATAAAAGCTTTGGTTTTGTTATAGCAGACGACAAAAAAATCAATCAGGATGTGTTTATATCTTTCAATAACACGATGAATGCTGAAAGTGGCGACAAAGTCGTTGTAAAAATTATCAAGTGGCCTGAGGGCGATAAAAAAGCTGAAGGTAAAGTAATCGAAGTACTTGGCAATAAGTCAGCGCCAGGTGTGGACATTCTGTCTGTCATTTATAAATTCGGTTTACCAGATGCATTTTCTAACAAAGTGGAAGATGCGGCAGCGATCATCCCTACAGATGTAGCACCTGAGGATTTGATCGGCAGAAGAGATATGAGAAACGATACAATCGTTACGATTGACGGACCAGATGCAAAAGATTTAGACGATGCAGTTTCGGTAAAAAAATTAGACAATGGGCACTATATGCTTAGTGTTCACATTGCAGATGTTACTAATTATGTCAAAGAAGGCTCAGTTTTAGACAAAGAAGCATTTAACAGAGGTACTTCAACCTACTTAGTCAATAAAGTCGTACCTATGCTGCCTAGAAGGCTGTCTAACGGTATTTGTAGTCTTAACCCGCAAGTAGATAGGTTAACACTTTCAATAGACATGGAGATAGACGAGAAGGGTCAGGTTGTTAGCCATGACATTTACGAATCTGTCATCTGTACAAAAGAGCGCATGGTCTATGACGATGTTTCAGATATTTTAGCAGGTGAGAACCTAGAAGCGCTCAGCCGATATGAATACCTCTTTGACTTCTTCAAGTTGATGGAAGAGCTTCAGCAAATACTAAGAAAACGTAGAGATATGAGAGGCGCTATCGACTTTAACTTCCCTGAAGCTAAAATTAAATGCGACGATGAGGGTCATGCTATTGACGTGGTTAAGGAAGATAGAAGAATTGCCAATAGAATCATTGAAGAGTTTATGCTGATTGCCAATGAAACCATTGCAGAACATTTCTTCTGGATGGAGATGCCTTTCGTTTACAGAATTCACGAATTGCCTAACGAAGAAAAAATTGAGAACTTCAATAAATTCTTGGCTAATTTTGGATACTTCCTCAAAATGAAAGAAGGGGAGATTCACCCAAAAGCGATTCAACTCTTGCTCAGCAAGGTTGACGGTACGAGAGAAGAGCATATTATCAATAAATTAATGCTTCGCTCCCTCAAACAGGCTAAGTATTCACCGCTAAATGAAGGCCACTTTGGTCTGGCTGCAAAATACTACTGCCACTTTACTTCGCCAATTCGCCGTTACCCAGACCTTCAGATTCACCGAATTATCAAAGAGTGCTTAAATGGCAAGCTCAGCGAAGCTCGTATTGAAAGGTTGAAGGGCATTGTTGAGAATGCATCGCTTCAATCCTCTGAAAGAGAGCGCTTGGCTGAACAGGCGGAACGCGATGCAGATGATATGAAAAAAGCAGAATATATGCTTTCACATGTTGGTGAAACGTACAATGGAGTTATTTCCTCGGTAACGAGCTTTGGTTTCTTTGTAGAATTAGAAAATACGGTGGAAGGCCTAGTTCGCTTGCAGGAATTAGATGACGACTACTACTTCTATGATGAAGTACTCATGCAACTGGTTGGCGAGCGTACTAGACGCACGCTTAGAATTGGGGACGTGGTACAAATACAGGTGAATCGAGTTGATGTTGACCTGCGAGAAATCGACTTTGGCTTACTTGAAATACTAGAGAGTCAGTCGGATAAACCGCCGATAGAGATAGGAAATTAGGAAGGTTTTTATGTTTAAGTTAATTGTTTCAGATATGGACGGTACCCTTCTCAATAAAGATAAGAAGGTGACTGAAGCGACTAAAGAAGCTATAAAGAAGTTAGAATCACATGGGGCAAGGTTCACCATCGCTACTGGACGCATTTACCCAGCTGCGAAGCTATACAGCGATGATCTGGGCATTCACACGCCACTGATTTGTTGCAATGGCGCTGTGATTATTGACCCGAAGACAAATGAGGTACTCTATGGTAGGCATATTTCCAAGGAAATAGGTTGTCAGGTGCTCGATATTTGTGAACGATATGGTGTTTACTATCATTTGTATGATAAAAATACCATTTACAGTGACCGTATGGAGCGAGTCATAGCGTACTTTACGGAATTTTCTAAGGACTTGCCCGAAGACTATAAAATTAATACAAAAATAGTATCTGACACCCGTGCGCTATTTGAAGAGACAACCATTTATAAAATTGGTATGTATTATGACAACAGCGAAACAGCACTAGAAATGCGAAAAGCCCTCGAAGTAATTCCGGGGGCTAGTTGCTTTAAGTCTATGGATACGATGTTCGACGTACTGGCTGAACATACCAACAAAGGTACCGCCTTACAAATGCTATGCAATATGCTGAACCTGTCACTACCAGAGGTTGTGGCTTTTGGCGACAATGAAAATGATTTGGAAATGTTACAATCAGCAGGCTATGGTGTTGCTATGGCGAATGCAGAAGACTTTGTCAAGGACGTTGCGGACCATATAGCGGACAGTAATGAAGAAGACGGTGTTCGCTTGGCTCTGGAAAAATTGTTTAAAATGGTTTAACATATGTTCATTAGAATCCAGTTCATTCTTGTGCTGGGTTCTTCTGTTTTTTGAGCACTACAGCTGACTATAGTCAAATTGACTAAGCGTTCCTTTGTACGTGACTAGGTTTTTTACATTTTCTCTAGCCTGAAGGGTTTTAATTGCTTCAATAAAGTCTTCAATCGCATCGGACATGTAGAGTTGGACTTTCTTTATTTCTGAAGGTTCATGGAGGTCT
>JBGSUZ010000069.1:0-5029 GCA_041753235.1 Acidaminobacteraceae bacterium | reverse complement strand
TGATAGGACCTCCTTGTATTAGGTTTCAAAGTAAATTTTAAGTTTATATCGATAATCATCTAAACAAAATATAACTTATAATTTGATGACTGTCAACATTAAATCGATAGATGTCGAAATGAAATGCAGCTTGACAAAAACAAGACCTATGATAAAATTCTATTAATTAAACACTGTTTAATTTATAAACATCGTTTAGAAAGAGAGCAATCAATGAGTCGAAAAAGACAAGAAATACATCAAGAGGCACTTAGGACACTGATATTAGAAACTGCTAAGAAGATTGTTGTTGAAGAAGGTTTAAATGGGCTATCCATTCGTAAAATTACGACGCAAATGGATTATTCACCGGGCATTATATATCACTATTTCAAAGATAAGAACGCAATTGTAGATGCATTAGTCTTTGAGGGGTATATGAGTATTGTTAAAGGGATTAGTTCTGTAGAACCGCCAGAACCAGCTAATCCAGAGTTGCATATTCGCCATGTTATGAAGCGTTATGTGGAAATCGCGTTGGAACAGCGTGCAATCTATAGGTTGTTTCTATTAAGTGACAGTCCTGAAATATTAAAGCATACAACGGTGCTTCAAAAGGGTATTAGTGGAACGAGTCTATCGATGGGACTTCTGACTGAACAACTTCGTCAAGGTATGGCAACGGGTATTTTTAAAGTAGGTGATCCTGAACTTACTGCTCAAGTTTTATGGTCAGCAGTGTATGGTCTTGTTATGAAGTTAATCATAGAGTCTGACGTACCTAGCGAGCAGCAAGAAGCTTTGATTAATACCCAGTTAGATATACTGTTAAGTGGCTTATCTATTAAGTGATTCAGTTGCTCATATTTAAGAAAAGGAGATGGCAATCTTAATGAAAACTATTATTGTCTATGAGTCAAAACACGGCGCAACAGCTAAATGTGCTCAGGATTTATCTAAGGTCTTAGAAGGGGATACGGTGCTATGCAACTTAAAAGAGGATGAAATCCCTAATTTATCTGAGTATGATGCAATAGTTATTGGGGGACCAGTCTATGCGGGGCAAATACCTAAGAAGTTAAAGCACTGGATTGGCGCTAATCAAACTGAGTTTGACAATAAGAAATTAGGGGTTTTTATTTGTGGTATGACAAAAGGTGAAAAGACTGTAGAATTGATTCGTAATGCTGTTCCGTCCGAGATAATTAAAAAAGCATCTGCAGTAGAATTTTTAGGTGGAGCATTCTATATGAATAGAATGAACTTCTTTGAAAAATGGATATTGAAAATGGTTTCTAAATCGGATGACGAACTAGTTTTCGAACATGGTCCAGAGGGTGATTATATTGAGAACTTTGATGAAGTAGCCTTAAATAGATTTGCAGGGCAAATGAACCATGAATAGAGCCATTGCTAAGATTAAGACGGGGTAATACTACATTGTGTCTTAGCTTATTATTGTTTCAACTTGACGAACCTAAAAAGTTCTGATAATCTTATTAAAAAATAAGGTGACCTTATTTCATAGGAGTGAGAAGCTCCAATTAAAAGCAGTGAAGAGAAGAGTAGACGGGCAAATTGATCACTTGAATAAAAGTGGGTTTGCAGGAATTTTTCAAGAGAGCTCCGGTAGCTGAGAAGGAGTAAAATAACACCGTTGAAACAAGACTTGGAGCATTGTGCCGGAAATACTACATGGATGGCATGACGGAATCGCCACCGTTATAAGGCGCTAGAGAACCAACTGAGGTGGCACCACGAAGCGAATATGCTCTCGTCCTCAAGACTTTGTCTTGAGCGCGGGAGCTTTTTTATTTCAAATAATTTGAGGAGGCTGGCATTATGACGACTTTATCACCAGAAGTAGCAGGCAATGAGTCTATAGCGGAAAACTATCTGCATAGAATTGTAGAAGAGGATTTAAAAAACCAAGTATATTCAAGAGGCATTTGTACGCGTTTTCCACCAGAGCCAAACGGTTATTTGCATATTGGCAGTGTGTATGCTATTAATATTAGCCACACAATCGCAAAAAAATACAATGGTCACTTTAATTTAAGATTCGATGATACCAACCCGCTCAAGGAAGATATTGAATACGTTGATGCGATTATTGCAGATATGCGCTGGATGGGTTTCCTTGAAGAAGACCGTATTTTCTATGGCTCGGATTACTCAGAAACCTTCTATGAATGTGCGGTTAAATTAATTAATAAAGGCATGGCATATGTGTGCCACTTAAATCAAGAAGACATGAGAACTTATCGTGGTACTTTGACGGAGCCGGGTAAAAACAGCCCTTACAGAGACAGAAGTATTGAAGAGAATTTAGACTTATTTGAACGCATGAGAAAAGGTGAGTTCCCAGCAGGTACGTGTGTACTCAGAGCGAAAATTGACATGGCTTCATCTAATCTCAATATGAGAGACCCAGTTATTTATCGTATTATGTTTGAAAACCACTACCGCACAGGCGATGCATGGTGCATTTATCCTATGTACGATTACGCGCACCCATTACAAGATGCAATAGAAGGCGTTACACATTCTTTATGTTCCATTGAATTTAAAAATCATAGACCGCTTTATGAGTGGGTATTAGAATCATTAGAATGGCCTGAACCGCCAAAGCAAAGAGAATTTGGAAGACTTAATTTAACGGGCGTTGTTACAAGTAAGCGCTACATTAAAGAACTCGTATTTGGTAACTTTGTGGACGGCTGGGATGACCCTAGACTTTCAACCATTAGAGGCCTTAGAAGAAGAGGGTTCACAGCAGCTAGTATTAAAAACTTCATAGAAGGCAGTGGTATTTCTAAAGACCAAAGTACAGTAGATATTTCTAACTTAGCCCACTATTTGAGAGAAGACCTCAAAGCAAATGTACCTGCTATTATGACCGTTTTAGATCCACTTAAGGTTGTTATAACCAATTACCCAGAAGGTGAAATTGAAATGCTGGAAATTGAGAATAATCCTGAAAGTCCTGAAATGGGTTCGCGTCAAGTACCATTTTGTAGAGAAATATATATTGAACGCGAGGACTTTGTAGAAGTACCTGAGAAGGGCTTTAAAAGACTAATTCCAAATGAAGAAGTGCGTTTAAAGGGCGCTTACTTTATTAGATGTAACGAGATTATCAAAGATGAAGCAGGTGAAGTGATTGAACTTCGTTGTACTTATGATGTGGAAACAAAGAGTGGCTCTGGCTTCACAGGCAGAAAAGTTAAAGGAACCATTCACTGGGTTAGTGCAACAGAAGGTGTTCCTGTTACTGTAAACATCTATGACAATCTTTTTGATGATGACCATATTGCTAAGAATCCTGACCTGACATGGGATCAAAAAATTAGCCCGAACTCACTTGTAGTGATGAAAAATTGTGTAGCTGAACCGTTTATTAAAACGGCAAATAAAGAAGATAAATTCCAGTTCCTTAGACATGGCTACTTCACAGTAGATTCTAAGCACAGTACGGCAGAAGATATCGTACTCAATAGAATTGTTGCACTTAAGGATTCTTGGAAAAAAGGTAAATAATTAAAACGCCTCTGTTAGCTGCAGAGGCGTTTTTACGTAGAAAACTCCTGTAAAAACCATAAAATTACTCGTAGTTGAGGCTTGTTTTTTGTATAAAACTGATATACTGTAAAGGATGTAAAAATAGATAGAGATGATGAGTATTGTTGGCGTAAGCTTATGAGGTAAATATATGGATACGAGATTAGAGTTAAGAGGTCAGCGCGTAACAACGCTGGAAGCCCTATGTCAGGCAATGGGGTGTCCTAAATTTAGGGCAAAGCAAATTTTTAAATGGGTCAATAAAGGCATTCGTAGTTTTGATGAAATGACAGACCTACCTAAAGCGTTAAGAGAAAAATTAGCAGAACGCTCTTATATTAATTCTGCAGAGATTGCTGAAGTTTTAAGTTCTGAAAAGGATGGCACTAGAAAGTATCTTTTCCAGTTGAAGGATGGCAATGTAATTGAGTCAGTCTTAATGCGTTATAAGCATGGCAATTCAGTCTGTGTTTCGACGCAGGTAGGCTGTCGTATGGGTTGTAAATTCTGTGCGTCTACACTAGATGGCATGGTTAGAAATTTGACTGCTGGTGAAATATTAGGACAGATTTTAGATATACAAAATGATATAGGTGAGCGTGTTTCAAACATTGTACTAATGGGCAGTGGTGAGCCGCTTGATAATTTTGCAGAAGTGGTGAAATTTTTAGAAATCGTACACCACAAAGAAGGTTTGAACATATCACATAGACACGTGACACTTTCAACTTGCGGTATAGTGCCGAAAATTTATGAACTAGCAGATTTAAAGTATCAGCTGACGTTGGCTATATCGCTGCACAGTGCGCTAAATGATGAACGTACAGAGCTTATGCCAGTTAATAAAAGCTATCCAATAGAACAGCTTTTAGAAGCTTGTGACTACTATACCAAAACTACGGGTAGACGCATCACCTACGAATATGCGCTCATACTCGGCAAAAATGACAAGGAAGAAAAAGCTCGAGAACTAGCCAAACTGTTAAAAGGCCGTTTGTGTCACGTTAACCTTATTCCGGTTAATCCAGTGAAGGAAAGGGGCTATGAAGCCTCAGATAATCAGTCAATTGAAAAGTTTAAAATGGTTTTAAAGCGCGCAGGTATTGAAACTACAGTGAGACGTGAACTCGGTAGCGACATAAATGCGGCCTGTGGTCAGTTGAGAAAATCTCATTTAGAGCAGAAACAAGCGGTAAGTATTGAACTTGAAATGAAGAAATAGGAGAATCGACATGTATAAATTAATTGCCCTCGATATGGACGGCACTCTTTTAAATCACCAAAAAGAAATATCTATTGCTAACAAAGTAGCTATTCAGTCTGCAAGAAAAAAAGGTAAAAAAGTGGTTATTGCAACGGGCAGACCACTGGTTGGTGTGCAACGTTACTTGGAACAATTAGACATGATAACGGATGAGGATTATGTTATTGCTTTCAATGGTTCATTAGTCCAAACGGCAAAATCGGGTCGTGTAATTTATAAGAAGAC
>JBGSUZ010000068.1:0-4551 GCA_041753235.1 Acidaminobacteraceae bacterium | reverse complement strand
ATTTATAGAAGAATTCAAGCCACTGAGTGTATCATCAATCACATTCAGTGGCTTTTTATATTCGGAATTTTATAACCTATAAGATAAATCAGTTTTTTATAAGTAGTTATTATGATAATATTAGTTCATGTATAAAAAATTGTATTACATAGCTTTTTATTATAAAGACTAAAGACGGATAAGTAGAAAGCATTTCATTTGAACACCATAAGGAGACCAAGTATGCGAAACCCTAGAAGAGTCACATTGACAGAAGCTTTTATAGAGAAGCATCAACTACCGACAACTCCGCCGCCATTGGACTCACTATTCTGGAAGTTATGGGATTCAAGTAAGTCAATTGCTGAAAAAGCATTGGAAACCGATTTCTTAAAAGGAATAAAAGATGGCAACCTTGATCCAATAAAATTTGGTGCTTTTAATATTAGCGACGCCTATTATTGTTTTAAAGGAACAGACTATTACTCGGCAGCTGAGCAACGTGCAGACAATCCCATCTTAAAGGAATTCCTAGTTAGTAAGGTTGAAAATTATGTAGCGTATAACGAGCGTTTTCATACGACTTGGTTTATAAAGGATGCTAGTAGTATAATACCGCCACCTGTATGTATGGAATATAGTGAATATGAATCAAGAATATCCAGTCAGGAAGATTCTATTTACACGTTAGTTCTTATGCTACCTTGTGAGTATTTATGGGCTTGGGTAAGCGAATGTATGCTGCCAATAAAATCAGAAAACATTTATGGAGATTGGATCAAAGGGAACAACGATCCAGAAGTTGCTTATGCAATGGGTAATTTTCTTGATATGTATTTAAAAGCGAATCCGAATAAAATCGATGAAGACAAGGCTTTGGAAATATACAAAGAGGCTATGGCGTATGAGTACCGATATTTTTTGAGTGCGACTGAATAGTCTACATCACTAAGTTATGAGGTGATTTGTTGAAGAATAAGCGTGTTATCCCTATTAATGCCATAAACTTGGCTGTGGTCATAACAGTGACCGTTTTTGTTGCAATGCTAACACAAAATATCATTAAAGAGCTCACAATCAGAGATATTCAGAATGTCACAAGGCTTACACTTACGAATATTTATGCTGAAATCAATCAAGAACTCATCGAGCCTGTGAATACGTCAATTACCATGGCTCAGAACACATTGCTTTTCGATTTTATGGATCAGGATACCAGCGAGACTGAAGACAAAATGGCAGAATATTTGTCTGCAATACAAAAGGCAATGGGTTACGAGTCTGTGTTTGTCATACCGTATAGCACCTTGAACTATTATTATCCTGGTGGCACAGATGAAAAAGTAAAGCTTGAAAGCGATGATGCATTCTGGTATAAAGCAAGAATCGATGCGAAAGATCCATATGCATTAGTTGTCAACACAGAGCAATTGGATAATTTGGCGCTAACGGCATATGTCGATGCCAATATAAAAGACAAAAATGGTAACTTTGTTGGGATAGCAGGCGTTGGTAAGCGTATAACGCACTTTCAAGCGATACTCACTAGATATTTGGATAAGCAGGGGGTTGAAGCATATCTAACGAATAGCGAAGGTCTCATACTTGTACATCAAGATAACAAGCTTATTAAAGAGACATCGTTCTACGATTTGGAAAGCATAACGCCTGATGTGATAAACATTAAGCAAAGCCGAGGAGAGTCGATTGAAAAATTGGTAGATAATCGGTTCTATATCATTCAGTATATTCCAATGCTCGATTGGTATTTAGTCGTTAAGAAGAGTAGCTCAGAGTTTACTGGCTTGCTCAATCATTATACTATTAAGGTTTTGGCAGCCTTGACTCTTGGCGCATTGGTCATATTGTCAGTAACAAACTATGCTATATCCATGTATAAGAATCAGATAGTGAATTTATCAAATATTGACCATTTAACGGACATCCCAAATCGGACCATATTTGATTTTGCGCTTCAAGAAGCGGTTAGAAACGTCGAAAAGCAGGCATTTTGCTTAGCACTGTTTGATTTGGACAATTTAAAGACCATTAATGACAGTTATGGACATGATAAAGGCGATCACGTACTAATGCTTATAGCATCAATTGCAAAAGCGTCATTCAAAACACCTGATTTTATTTCTAGAGTGGGTGGCGATGAGTTTGCAGTCATTATCTATAATCCGTTGGAAGAGGCCAAGCTACAACTAGAGGCTTTTCATAACGATATCAAAACTAATATCGACCTTCAGAGTTTGGGAGGCACAATCAGCGCAGGTATAACGAAAGGCGATAAGCTTGATACGAAAACCACAATTTATAAAAGAGCCGATGAAGGCCTTTACAAGTCTAAAAGTACCGGAAAAGATAAAATTCACGTCTTTTAGGCAGGGTTGTTGTTTGAAAAATTTAAACGATTATAGCGGCTTCAACTTCTAGGACACCAATCAGGTGTCCTTTTTTTGAGGTTTTTATTGGTTACCTATAAAGAAAGGTTGTGTGCACAACTTTAGTGTGATATTATGAAGTTGTCCACACAACAAATGAAGAGGTGAATGATGCAAAACGAAAAATTAGGCGACTTAATAATGACAATATACAAAAATTTGAAAACAAAGATTGAAAGAGATTTAAAAGTGTATGATATTGGAATGGGGCAAATGCAAATATTGATGTTCTTTTTTGGTCATGTAGATAGCGAAATAACCCAAAGCGACTTGGTCAAACATCTTGGCGTAGATAAGGGGAATGTTAGCAGATCAACAGTAAAATTAGTGGAAAAAGGTTATATTGAACGCTCAAATAAAAATCAAAAAAGTTATCGACTGACAGAAGAGGGCGTTAATTTGAAGTCCGAAATTATTCCAATATTCATTCAAATTAATGAAGTGATAACAGGAGACGTGGCGTCTAGCGAAATGAATCAAACCTTGATGACGCTTACAAAGATTTCAAAGAAATTGGAGGATATCATATGAAAGTGTTAATTGTATATTTTAGCGGTACAGGAAACTCAAAAGCAATTGCAGAGGGGTATAAAACTGCTCTGTCCAAAAATGGTCACACTGTAAATATTATATCTATTGAAGAGACCGAGTTCTTATCCGATCATGATTTGTTAATTATTGGTGGACCGATTTATGCAGGAAATATGCCTGATGAGTTAATAAACTGGGTTAGAAAGAACGTTAAAAATAGTGATGGGAAGAAAGCTATTGTATATTCCACTTCAGCAGGTTTGGCTAATGCAAACGGTATTAAGTCAATTGGTAAGAAGTTAACTAGTAAAGGATACACACTTATAAATATGATGGCATATGAAATGCCTCGCAATTTTTACATTGACAAATATGAGCCCACTTCTGAAGATATCCAAAAGAAACAATTTGAAAGTGCTGCGATTAAAATTGTCGAATCATTGAGCAGTATCAATAATACAAAACCATTAAAGGTTGAAGAGAACGTACTAATGATTGATTTATTAGCAGATTTATTTAGAATGATGGCTAAATTTATGGGTAAGTCATTTAGCATAAATGAAAATTGTACTGGATGTGGTTTATGTGAAGCAAATTGCCCTAAGAAAAATATTAGTCATAGAGATAAAAAATATCATAATAAGTGTATCCTGTGTACACGCTGCATTCATAATTGTCCGGTAAATGCCATAAGTTATAAAGGAAAATTAATTGAACAGTATCGGGTACACTATGATATTGTAATTATGTAAAAAAACTCGAAATGAGAAAGTCTCTTAAAAAGTATTCTCGACAAATCTAGAATTAAGGTAGTAACGTAAGCAAAGAGAGGGGCTGATTATATGAACACTATAGACGAAAATACGAAAAGAGAATCTATTGAAGCCTTTCAATCGGCTATACGAAAATCAGAAAGCGCGCTATTGAAAATGAAACAAAAGGGAACTCGTACAACTTTGTTGGACAAGCGGTTGCAAGCACTTCAAGTTGGTTTAGCGGTACTTGAGGAAAAATGGTAGTCCACAAAGTACATTAATTAAAAGAAGAATTAACGCGATAGAATTGGCTAATCAATATATGCTGGCGTCTGCTTTAAAACCGATAGCTCAAATACCATCTGATAAGGGTCCTTTCTATCATGGCACCAAAGCTGATTTG
Organism: Acidaminobacteraceae bacterium; assembly: GCA_041753235.1. Taxonomy (GTDB): domain Bacteria; phylum Bacillota; class Clostridia; order Peptostreptococcales; family Acidaminobacteraceae; genus JBGSUZ01. The sequence continues at coordinate 436 of JBGSUZ010000068.1, read as the reverse complement.
ATTTCTACCATGCATAACTCTAATTATGGTGAAGAGAATAAAGCTAACTTTGTATATTTCACTGCTACCTTAGAAGCAGCTATTTGGGGTGCAGAGCTTGCGTTAGGCCAAGGCCGTGAAAGAATCTATAAAGTCGAACCGTTGGAAGCCTTTGAACATAATCCTAACCTCACAGATAAAAAATTTCCAGGTAATCCGCCTGAGGTTCTTAAGCAGATGAAAGATCGTTTAGAGGCGCTAAAGAAGGATGGCATTAAGGCGATTGATGAATAAAATTTATTCACTATGGTGTAATATTTACTAGGGCGTGTCTGAAAACTATGACACTACTTACTTAAAATAAAAATTGCTGATACGTAAACAAATGCAAGAAAAGATTCTGCAAGCTTATCATATCTTGTTGCTACTCTGCGGAAATGTTTGATTTTATTGAAGA
>JBGSUZ010000067.1:0-2476 GCA_041753235.1 Acidaminobacteraceae bacterium | reverse complement strand
ATGCCGCTATAGAAGCTGCAAGAGCAGGAGAACACGGTCGTGGCTTTGCAGTTGTTGCCGAAGAAATTCGTAAGCTCGCAGAACAATCAACCTCTCTTACTAAAGAAATTGATAGTATTGTAGCAGAATTACTTTCCAATACAGCTAATACGGATGTAACCATGAATCAAGTCGTTGCAACTGTTGAACATCAAATTGCAAGCACGGAAGAAGCTGCTAGTCAATACCAACAAATTGCTAGAGCTATGCAAGAAGCTATTGCAAGCGTTCAACAACTAACCACTTCAAGTCATGAAATGACCGCTAAGAAAAATGAAATTCTTGATATTCTTCAAAACCTTTCTGCTATTGCTGAGGAAAACGCAGCCAGCACAGAAGAAGTTTCCGCAACCATGCATACCGCTTCCTATTCAGTAAGTGAAATTGCTGCCGCATCCTCTGATTTGTCAGAGATTGCTCAAAGCCTTCAAGAAGCTGTATATCGTTTTAAAATTTAAGTTTACTGTCAGTAAATGAATAAAAGACTTACCCTCATCAGTCACTGAGAGGGTAAGTCTTTTCTATTTATGTTGTTTGTAGTTATTACGCTTATTAATAAGCTTCGTGAGCCTTTAGGAGCGCTACCACATTATCCAGCTCCAACATAACCACAATTGTACCTTCTATGTGGAGTATGCCTCTAATCAGCTCAAAATCATGGGCCTTAAGCATTGCTGGTGGTGCCTCAATGTCTTCAGGAGAAATTTCTATGACACGCGAAGCTTCATCGACTAGAAAGCCCATACTCAGTTCATCATAGTTCACAATAATCATTTTACTTTCTTCTGTCTTTGCTGCATTATGACTGCCTAAACGGCTCGCTAAATTGACTATTGGTACAACTTCACCACGGAGGTCAATAACCCCTACAACTTCTGGCCTGACGTCTGGCACCTTTGTAATTTCCTTATACTCACTGATGCTGCTCACATACTGGACGTCAATTGCGTAACGCTCTGTCCCAATTCTAAAAATGATACATTTCATTGTAGCCATGAGCATACCTCCTCAACTAATAACACTTATCAGCCTGTCTCAACACGATTTCTCCCGCCTGACTTTGCTCTGTACAATGCTTGGTCGACTCGCCTATACCATGATTCAAAATCTTCGTCCTGCTTATACACTGTAACGCCAAAACTACCAGTAACAACGCCAAAAGGTTCCATTGGTGAAGACTCTAACCTACTCCTAAGTTTTTCAGCCAATTGACACGCGCCTTCTAAATCCGTTTGAGGTGCTAGTATAACAAACTCCTCGCCACCCCAGCGTGCTAATATATCCGACTCACGAATATTTTCATTGCAGATATGAGAAGCATGACGAAGGACTTTATCGCCTATATCATGCCCAAAAGTATCATTGATGCCCTTGAAATAATCTAAATCGAAGATAATGAGGCTCAGTGGTGTCGCATAACGCCTTGCCCGCGCCATTTCATTTAATACCCGTATATCAAAGTAAGTCCTGTTAAATAGTCCTGTGAGTTGATCTATTGTTGCAAGTTCTCTCAAATGGTCCAAAGCCACTTTTAGTTTTGTTGTCTTTCCGACTAAAGCTTGCTCATTGCTTAAGAGTATACGCTGATTAATCCAAATAATAATCATTACGGTCAGTATGCTCAATATCAATGACATATCCTTCATATGCCTTACGGATTCCAGTGGTAAAAAATAGGAAAGATTTTGTATCGCTGGTGGCATATATTCTACCCAATAATACGAGGCTATGTTTAGTCCAGAGAGTGGTATAATCAGCCTTAATTGATTAGGATGCAACGAAAGTACTGGCAGTACTGCCAACATCAAAAAAAAGTAATGAATGCCTACTCTTCGGCCTAGAAAAAGTGCTAAAGGCAAAAATAAAGCAAGGGTAAATAACAGGTTACTCAGCACGCGAGCAAGCAGTGTGTGCTTTTTATGATTTAGCCATAAGCACCCAAAGAGCAGAGGAACAAATCCAAATGCCAATAACACAACCGGCATTAACGCTTTTAGATTTGCGACCCCATAAAACCCGCCAAAACCGATAAGCGCTATTATATAAATGAGAATTGCATAGTTTCCCAACCTTAGGGTGCGACGCTGAAACGCTGACGCTTCGTCCTTAGAACCAATAGCGCCAAGGAGTACAATTAGCTTTACCCAACGCTCAGTGCCTTTATTTTTTTGCTTTGGATAAAACGACATACGCCCCCTCCTTTAATCAGTTTTTCTTTAATAGATACCCCTATATGTCAGATACGTATCATTCAAAGTTCTTACTTTCAACAACTTCAAATGAAGGGGCAGTATTTTGAGTCTATCAGGCTTTTGACTAAGCATCAACGTTTATCTGTACTTCAAAAAAAATAAAAGCAGAGAAACGAATTTCTCTGCCCTTAGTTTTATATTCAATTACAATTCTAGCTGATAATTAGTGGCAACCGCCGCCGCAG
>JBGSUZ010000066.1:0-4377 GCA_041753235.1 Acidaminobacteraceae bacterium | reverse complement strand
CTCGGCTCCAAGGAAGAACGGTTAGTTTGGCAGAATTTAAGTAAATAAACATATTATATGAATAGAAGTCCAAAGGCGCAATTTATTATACGCCTTTGGACTTTTTTGTCCCAGTAATGCATGACTCATGTGGTATCGGGTATTAATAATTCATAATTGAAGTAAGGGGTGACGTAAATGAAAAAACTCAAATTCAATCAATTTCATATACGTCTCCTTATCGTTCAAGGTTTACTGATTATGGTCACCTTATTGCTTTTTAGTTTAGTAGTGACCTTGAAGTTTACCAAGGAACTTAAGTCTGATGCATTAGAGCGCATAACCATGCAAAGAGCGGCACTGCAAAGTCAGGTGGAATTAAACTTGGGGCGGGTTGAATCGGTAATTGGACAACTGTCATACGGGGATGTACTGGAACTTGTGGCGACCGAATCCTTTGATGCTAAGGCGCAATACGCGATTCAAGAACTGCCTATGATTACTCAGATTTACATAATGGATATCACCGGGATGCAAGTTTATAAGTCGTCTTTCGTGGAAACTGAGGGCGATCGTTCGGACAGGGATTATTTTAAAGCAGCTATCAAAGGAGAATCTAACTTTTCCAGTGTAATTGTCTCTAGAAGTACCAATATACCGATTGTTGTTTATGCCAAACCGATTTATAAGGACAATAAAATAATCGGCGTTATTGGGGCGAGCATTGACTTGACGTTTTTAAGTCAACTCGTTTCATTAGATAAGGATAATTACAATCCAGATGCAAGCTATGGTTTTATAGTAGACAGTCAAGGCAAAGTTATAGGGCATCCAAACCAATCTTATGTGAGCGATATGATGGATTTGTCCGCCTTAGAACCAGTTAAACTAGCATTAAACAAGCAAGTAGGCACTGGTGAGTATCAATTTGAGGGCAGAGATAAATTAGCCGCTTATAGCTATATGGAAAAATCGAAGTGGGGTATTTTAGTTCAAACGCCAATACAAATTGCTTACGAGCATGTCACTATGATTAAGGAAGTAATGGGACTTACATTCTTGGTCATAGCGAGTATTTCAGTGTTAATGGCAGTAGGCGTTTCACGTTATTTTAAACGCCCAATCGCGGAAATTATGACGCTCATCAAAAATTTTGAAAGAGACAGAGCCTGCCCAATGCAGTGCTCGCTACGGAATGATGAATTTGGAATTATTGGCGATGCCTTTATAGACATGGCGCAAACGGTCATAGCGGATCAATTAGAATTAGAGCAGCGCGTTGCGGATAGAACCAGTGAATTAAACATAGCCCAAGAGCAAATTATTCAAAGTGAAAAAATGGCAGCTCTTGGGCGCATGACTAATAATTTTGCCCATGAGGTAAATACGCCTCTTGGAACGGCGATGACAGTTGCAGATTTTTTAGAGAGGACGATAGATAATTTAGCAGAGCATACTGGAAAAGAGAATCATTCCCCTGAGGAAGTTTCTGAGCATCTGGTAGATTTATCAGAAATGGCACAACTCATTAAACGGCAATTAGACATAGTAAATGGACTGTTTGCGTCTTTAATTAAATCAGATTTTGCAAGTTCACCATATGCAGAGAATGATGAAGTGGGTTTGTCTAATTACTTGAATTTACAAATAATTGACTTACAAGCCCTCTTAAAGGACAGTAAACACGAACTTAGTTTTAATTGCGATGTTGAGGAAAGCATCAACATTCCTTATAAAGAAAAATTAATTCAAGTACTTAAGTTACTGATACAGAACTCTATTCAGCACGGATTTGAAGACGTTGAACAAGGGAAGATTATTATTTTTCTTAATCAGGAAAGTGAAATGCTAAAATTAAGTTATTCTGATAATGGTAAAAATTTAACAGAGAATCAGCTGAATCGCATTTTTGAACCTTACTATAAGGGGAATATGGCAACGGAAGGTAAGGGTTTAGGCCTTACTATTGTTTATACACTTGTCGTTCATTTTCTGAACGGTAAAATTACTTGCCGTAATTTAAGTCCAGAGGGACTTGAATATGTTATTGAAATTCCTTATACCAACAATTTAACCAAAGGAGGCGTCACTTTATGAAAACAATACGTGCAACACTTGTCTTAAGGGCATTTATACTACTCTTTGCAGTCTGCTTGACCCTCGGTATAATTTCTGTAATGGTTTCAACTAATACGGTGAAAAAGGATATTGACTCACTTTTATCTCAAACGGCTATTGATGCTGCAAAATTAACCGCTTTAAAATTAGACTCAGAATTAAAAATTTTAGAGCAAATTGCGGGTAGAACACGGATTTCTGATCCTGCTAATCCACTAACCGATAAACAAGCGGCTCTTTCAGACGACTTAACGCGTAATACCTATCTCAGACTGGCTTTTATTGACGCCAAAGGAACTGCATATTATTCTGATGGCACCAATAAAGATTTATCTGACCGTGCCTATGTTAAAGCGGCACTTGGTGGTACTAGAAATGTATCAGATACAATCGTTAGCAAAGTAGATGGAAGTGTTGTTATGGCTTTTGCAGTGCCTGTAAGTTACAAAGGTTCTGTCATTGGCGCATTAGTGGCTATACGTCAAGGTGAATATATTAGTTCGGACGTAACCACAATGAACATTGGAGGCAGTAGCTATTCCTTCCTTGTATCTAATACTGGGATTATCCAAGCGCACAAAGACCCACAATTAGTCGTCGATCAGTATAATTTCTATGAGGAAACAAAAAAAGATCCTAAACTTGCAAGACTAGAAACCATCATTAAAAATATGACTTCTGGTAAATCCGGTGTTGGCGAGTATTGGTTTACCAACATGGACAAAATGATGGGTTATGCACCTGTAGTTGGGACCAATTGGGGCGTTGGGGTCACTATTCCAAAAGCTGAAGTAATGGCACCTATAACTGCACTGCAGTCTATTATTTTTATAGTAACGATTATTGTCATGATATTGGGCAGTGGTATTTTCTGGCTAATTGGAACTAGCTTAGCAAAACCTATTATTCAATCAACTGCTCACGCTAGGGTTATGGCTACTGGCGATTATACGCAAGATGTGCCACCTGAGTTTTTAAAACGTAAAGATGAAATAGGAAAGCTCGCAAATGCTTTTGATGAAGTGACGAGAAGTTCACGACATTTAATTGGTAAAGTAATTATCTTGTCGCAGCAGTTAGCTGCTTCGTCGGAAGAAATATCGGCAGTTTCAGATCAAGTTTTGGAAACGTCTAAGGAAATTTCCATAACGGTTGAAGAAATAGCTCAAGGTGCAACTGACCAAGCGATTGAGACCGAAAAAGGTGCACATCAAACGGCTGAACTAGGTGTCTTAATAGATGGCAGTACAGGAAAAATCAAAGCACTTCAGGAATCTTCAAATGTGATTCAAAGCAAGGTTACTGAAGGGTTAAGCTCAGTCAATCTACTTTTAGAAAAAGCAAATGAAACGAAGTCTGCAACCCAAACGATTGCAGCGGTTATCCAGTCAACGGATGAAAGTTCGAGAAGAATTGGTGAGGCCAGTAATTTGATTTCGACAATTTCGGATCAAACAAATCTACTAGCGCTTAATGCAGCTATAGAAGCAGCTAGAGCAGGAGAACATGGAAGAGGATTTGCAGTAGTTGCGGACGAAATTAGAAAACTTGCTGAGCAGTCAGCAGAGTCCACAAGAGCGATAGACAATATCGTAGCAGAACTTCAGAAAAATTCTCAGGCTTCTGTACAAACGGCATTAGCGGTTGAAACAGCCATTGAACAGCAATTAGTCAGCGTTAGTGAAACGGATCAAAAGTACAGAGAGATTTCACAGGCTGTAGATGATTCTTTAGCCCTGATTAAGGATTTAAGCGACGCAGGCTTAGGTATGGAGCAGAACAAGGATAGAATTCTTGAGGCAATTTCGGGACTTTCAGCAATTGCTGAAGAAAATGCAGCAGGAACAGAAGAAGTTGCAGCTTCTGTACATGTTCAGAGCGACTCGCTTGAAGAAGTGGCACAAGCAAATCGCGGTCTTTCTGAAATGGCCCAGGAACTTTCTCAAGAAGCTTCTCAGTTTAAAGTTTGATGTGTTACAAAAATAAAAATCGCTCAGTTTTTTTAACTGGGCGATTTTTTTAGTCATAATTGTGGTGAGTCAATTATTTTTCTAGGTACACCTGATGAATGGCATTCTCTAAAATGTCTAGGCCTGCATTAAGTTGGTCGTCAGTAAGACAAAGAGGCATCAGGAAACGGATGACATTGCTTCGAATACCAGCATCAATAATAATTAGGCCAGATTGGTTGCAATGCTTGATAATGGCTTTAGTTTCAGCAGAGGCAGGCTCTTTGGTTTCAGAATTTTTAACGAGTTCTATAGCAATCATAGCACCAAG
>JBGSUZ010000065.1:0-4573 GCA_041753235.1 Acidaminobacteraceae bacterium | reverse complement strand
AACGATGTTATTCTTCAACCTATTTATGAAACCATGATTACTGCAAACGACCCTGCTGCCGTGTTTACCAAAGCACTGCTCAAGTCAAAAACTAGCGGGCCAGACAAAGAAGATTTGCCACTGCCTATCTTCGACCCACTAGCTACTATGATTATGTCTGATCGAATGAAACACATAAGTTACCAAGACCTAAAGCTAGACATTAATACAACAGATATGCCTCAAGACAATATGTGCGGACAAACTTATATGACAAGGGTTGAAGAAGTTTACCCGATTAAAGTTGCCCTTGGCGTATCTCAATATGAATTCCAACAAATATGGAGTGACGTTTTTAACAGCCCAACCGTGCCAGAATCAGTGCCTAAGAAAAATGTCGGTATATTAGTTTTTGACGAAGTTGAAGCGCAAGATTTAGCTGGCGTATTTGAAGTAATGGGCGCTGCCAGAATGGCGGATGGCTCTGCTCAGTACAACGTGTTTACTGTGTCACAGACAACCAATACCATCAAAACGACTGCTGGTCCCCCTGCTGCTAGTAATATAGAAAGTTTTATGTATATTGTGCCGAACTACACTTTAGAAGATCACCCAGAAATAGATATTCTTTTCGTGGTTGGCGGTCAAGCGATAGACAATATATTGGCTTCAGAAAAACAAGAGCCACTTTATATTCCTTGGATCACAGCAGTTTCTGAAACAGCGGAGTACGTTGCCGGTGCCTGCTCTGGCGTTATGTTACTAGCTTCGACAGGACTACTTCAAAACATGAGAGTTACCACGCATCACACCCGCTTTTATCAGTTAAAGGCGCTTAGTGACCAGCACGACTACAACCTGACAGTGGTTGATACCCGTAATGGCATGAATTATGTACACGAACCGTATTCTAAGTTCATGACCGCTGGTGGTGTTCACTGTGCTATTTCGGTTGCAGTTCACCTTATCGAATTGATTCAAGGTCTAGAAGCTGCCGAAAGCCTTGCAAGCGATGTCCTTGAATACACCATTCCAAGAGGCCTTAACTACACCCCTCCAATCTTCCCACAACCAGTACATATGGACCCACAACAATTTATTTTAGGATTCTCGCATATTAACGTCATTGTTGCAGACCTGCAAATGATGGACGAAGCAACTGCCTTCTACAAAAGAGTTTTGGGCTTTGAAGAAGCTTGGAGTCTTTGGTTACCACCAGAAACCAATGAGCACTTTGCAAAGGATGCCGGCTTTGATGACTGCAAAATTTTAGTTAGATTCCTCTACCACCCTAACACACAACTCCACTTGGAGTTAATGATGTACGAATTCCCTAAGGGAGAACAAAAAATTGCCTACCATAAAACAAATGACGTGGGCGGTATACGCCACATAGCGCTTGAAGTCAACGATGCAGATGCCGCTTACAACTGGCTCAAAGACCAAGAGGGCGTCACCATGATCAAGCCTGTGCGTGATGGCTATGGCCCGCCACAAAGACTTACCCCAGACCCACAAACCTTCTTCTACTGGCTTGATCCATACGGAGTTCAATGGGAATTTGAACAAGGTAGACCAATGGCTAGAGTGATTAATGGTATTATTGGGTAGGAAAACTTTATGACAATAAAAATCTCCATTTAAGTCAATTTCTTAAATGGAGATTTTTTTATTCAGAAAAATATTGACAGATTAAATCATTTCTTATATATTCAAACTACAAGTGTAGTCGATTGCGTTTTTTATTATTAAGGAGGTCGCGTTCTATATGACTAATTGCAATATCTCAGATTCAGAATGGGAGGTTATGAACTTACTATGGGATCAAGCACCGCAAACATCTACGGAATTAATTAATCAATTGGAAGAAACCCAAAACTGGAAACCCACAACAGTTAAAACGCTTCTCGCTCGATTGGTTGAAAAGGAGGCGGTTCGTTATACCGTTCAGGGAAAATCCTATCTTTATGAGCCAGCAGTTTCAAAAGATACTTGTTTAAAAAGCAAAAGTGATTTGTTTTTAAAAAAATACCACGGAGGTCGCCTAAAGTCGCTTATCGCTAGCTTTGTAGACTGTGAACCGATTGACTCCGAGACGCTGGATGCACTGAAAAAGCTTCTTGAGTCTCAAAAGGAGGACTCATGATTTTAGAACAATATGCTTGGCAAGTTCTAAAAGCTTCTATCTGGGGTTCCCTTCTGTTTTTATTTATTCTCGTGCTAAGAAAACTGTGGTGCGAACGCTATCGCATCAGTTCAATTAAAACGCTTTGGATTGTATTTTGTTCTTACTTGACAATAGCTGCCCTGCCTATTCCCAATTGGTTGAGCGAGAGCCTCGGGGGCAATTGGCTTATAAAGTCAGTTGTCGGGTTTGCACCTCAATCACTGAAGCTTAGTGGTCAATCACTTGAATGGCTAAAATTCGTACAAACAGATATGGTCGTGAGCGGCACAGAAATTATTAAGAACCCAACGCCCAACATTGGCTTCTTAGCGGCTCAACTTTGGTTGTTCTTCATTTTCGTAAATGTTGCTTTCCTAGCATATAGGCATCACAAATTTTATAAAAAACTCAACACAACATTAATGCCATTAACCGAGTCACATAAACTTACACTCAGTGCTTGTAAGAACCGCTTGGACATTCAGAAAAAAATTAATGTCTATACAAGTAATTTACATATGACTCCTTTTGCAATGGGCGTTATTAAGCCTAAAATTATTCTACCTGAAATTGTAACAGACATTCTCTCTAAGCCGGAGCTTGAATATGTTCTTTTACATGAGCTATGTCATATAAAACACAAGGATATTCTGACAATTTATTGGTTATCTGCAATGCGTTGCTTCTTCTGGTTTAACCCGATTATTGTCTATGCGTTGAACCTAGCTTTGTCAGATTTAGAAATTGCCTGTGATGCGAACGTCATCGCGTTGATTGGTCCTAAAAATAAAGCTCACTATGGGTTGAGCTTGTTGAAAATGGCTGAGTTTCTGACCTTTGACACACTACCCATAACTCAAGCTACTTTTTTTAAAACCAAACATAAGTTAGAGAGGAGAATTCATATGATTCATCACTTTAAAAAAAATACATATAGAAGTGCAGTGGTTTCAAGTCTGATTATTTTTTCGCTGATTGGACTTTCTGCTGTAGCTTATCTTTCAAATCAAGAACCCATTGGCCCAGTTTTGAACGCCTCTGCCGAAGTTTCTTCTAATGCTATCGCCTCACTGAATAAAGTTAATCCCCTACAAGGTGAAGAATTGACGGTCCTTTCTTCCTACGGTGAAAAGAGCCACCCCGTTTTAAAAACAATTAAAAAACATACGGGTGTTGACCTCAAGGGTACTTTAGGTGAGTCAATCTAATCATTATTGACCACGGAAACGGTATTAGTTCAGTGTATGCCCACTGCGACCAATTACTCGCTAAAGAAGGACAACGATTAATTGCAGGCGATGAAATTGCAACAGTTGGCAATACTGGCGCGGCTTCCTATGCGCACCTGCACTTTGAAGTTAGAATTGACGGCAAAGATATAGACCCGTTAGAATGGCTTAAATAAGTAAATTTAATGCCGCTTAATCATCATTAAAAGTTTTTTACAACGACTGGAATACACTTGAATACCTAGCGTGTTATGACATAATTAGAAGTATACAAAATACTTTATATAATTTTAAAGGAGACACTTATGATTCAGACACAATACGCTAGTTTCAACGGTACTCCCCTCAATTTTAAAGAGACCGACCCCATCCTAGGCAATCTGAGCCACTTGAGCCAGCCGCTGTTACTTTCAGTCGCCTCTGGTCAAATTGAGGTTACTTTGCAGCAAATGATGATCAAAAATGCCCTAGGTCAAATGGAACCCCTTTCTTCCGAAGTGCAAATGAACGCCGAAGGAAAGGTGGAAATGGTCTACCCAAGCGAACAGATCACGCACATACTCGAATCTGGCAGTCTCCTTGAAATTAGACCCGGTTGCGCCTATGCCCTTAATCCTATAACCGATGGCGTCCTAATTCAATATTTACTCCCTCTGCCTTATGAGACACCGTTATTTGGCACGTCCATAGGACAAATTGACGCTAAGCCTATAGACGACAGTATTCACTTTGAGTTAGTCAAAATGAAACCACTAAACATACCCGTTACGCCACCCAGTCAACCCACGCAACCCCTCCAACCCATCCAGCCGATGGAACCACTCTCGAAATCACCTGAAATCATTGAATCATTTACTGTAGAAGAGCCAGTAGAAACAATTGAAATAAAAATAGAAAAGCCAACACCAACATCACCCGTTGCTGTAACAGCTGATTCAAAACAACATCAACGATTCTTTTACAGAGAACCTAGTACTGCAATGATGACTATTGGCATGTTCTTTACCATACCAGTTTTAATCCTGATGTTCATTGCAAATATGTGGAATCCACTTGTTGCAATTTTGTGGTTTATACTAACTGCATTTTGCGGCTACTGGGGAGTCATTAATGCTACACCTCACTTTAAAAACGAACCAACACTATCCATTGAGGCGGATGGCTTAGTCGTCCACAACCGCACGTATCAAAATCTTAA
>JBGSUZ010000064.1:0-2184 GCA_041753235.1 Acidaminobacteraceae bacterium | reverse complement strand
AGTTAAAACCGAAGGGGCGCTTACTGAACAAGGCGTAGACATCAAGGCTGATGGTGTGGCTGTTATTAAAGTCAAGTCAGACATGGAGTCCATCTTGTCATCAGTAGAACAATTTAACACAGGCAATGAAAATAAGACAATCGAAGTCATCAAAGATACGGCGAAAGACGTATTAGAAGGTAAACTGAGAGAAATCATCTCTAAAATGACTGTCGAAGAAATTTATAAAGACAGAGAAAAATTCGCATCGCAGGTTCAGCAAGTTGCCGCTATGGACTTAGCTGAAATGGGTCTGGAAATCAAAGCGTTCACCATCCGAGATATTTCAGATACAAACGGTTACTTAGAGGCGCTCGGTGCTTCTAGAATCGCTGAAGTTAAAAGAGATGCTGAAATTGCAAAAGCTGAGGCTTTTAAAGAAACTAAAATCAAGACGGCTGAAGCCAATCGTTTAGGAGAAGCGGCAAAACTCGTTTCTGAAACACAGATTGCAGAAGCGGCTAAAGAAAAAGAACTGAAAGTTCAAGCGTATCGTAAAGATCAGGAAACAGCGAAAGCGACTTCTGACCTTGCATACCAAATTGAAACGAACAAAGGTCAAAAAGAAGTTATCGAAACCCAAATGCAGGTTGAGATTACAAAGCAACAGAGAGCAAAAGAAGTTACAGAAGCCACTATGCAAGTTGAGATTATGCGTAAGCAAAAGGAAATCGAACTTGCTGAGCAAGAGGCAATACGCAGAGAGCGTGAACTTGAAGCAACTGTGAAGAAACAAGCGGATGCGGAAAAATACCGTGCAGAAAAGAATTCGGAAGCTTTAAAATACCAAGAAATTCAGGATGCGGAAGCGAGAGCGAGAGCCATTGAATTAGAAGGTAAAGCAAAAGCGGAAGCGACTAGACTTCAAGGTATGGCGGAAGTAGACATCATCCGTGAACGCGGTAAAGCGGAAGCGGAAGCGATGATGAAAAAAGCAGAAGCCTTCAAACAATACAATGATGCGGCAACAGCACAAATGATTATCGACAAGCTTCCTGAAATTGCGAGAGCAGTGTCAGAGCCACTTTCTAAGACTGAGAAAATTGTCATTGTAGACAGCGGTAGTGGCGACGGTAAAGGTGCGGCAAAAGTGACAGGTTATGTGACGGACATTATTTCACAACTCCCTGAAACCGTACAAGCCCTTACAGGCGTCAACATGATGGACCTTATTGCAGGCAAGTTCAAAGAAGGTCAAGACATCAACAACACACTCAACAAAGTGGTTGACCACTTGACGAAGGATGAAGCTTAGACTTGTCAAAACACACATCTTTTCGTATAATGAAAACAATTGAAGCACTGGGTGATGGTGTTCGCCCTAACTGTACTATCTAATCCGATAGCACTGATAACTCCTATGGCCTTAGGGACCATAGGAGTTTTTTAATGCCAAAATTACCCATAACTATCAAACGGCGAAAGGATGATTGACAATGACAACGAGTTTAGCGCTGGTGCTCCTTCTAGGACTGCTGGCCAATTACCTGTTTACGAAAATAAAACTACCCGGCCTTCTCGGGATGCTCCTGCTGGGGGTAGTCCTCGGGCCAAGTGGTTTCAATTTGATGGGAGACTCATTAATGGCGGTTTCTGCAGACTTTAGGAGCGTTGCCCTTATTATTATTTTACTTAGGGCAGGTCTTGGCATTGGCAAGGAAGACCTAAAAAGAGTCGGCGGGCCAGCGGTACGCATGAGCTGTGTACCGGGTATTTTAGAAGGAACGACCATTGCTGCACTTGTGGTGGCCCTCTGGGGCATGAGCTGGGTAGAGGGCGGTATATTAGGGTTTACACTGGCGGCGGTGTCTCCGGCGGTGGTTGTGCCGTCTATGCTCAAGTATATGGAACTGGGTTACGGTAAAAAGAAAGGCGTGCCAACCCTAATTCTAGCAGGCGCTTCAGCCGATGATGTCTTCGCGATTACCCTTTTTAGCGCATTAGTCGGCATGGCGACAGGAGAGGCTGTGGGTATTGGCTGGAAGCTACTGAGCATACCTGTTTCGATTATGCTGGGCATATTGGTGGGTTATGTAGTGGGTTGGGCGCTTTCTCATACCTTTAAGAAATATCACATTCGAGATACGAAGAAAATATTGATCATGCTTGGGACTGCAATTTTGCTGACGAGTTTAGAAAAAGCCC
>JBGSUZ010000063.1:0-5695 GCA_041753235.1 Acidaminobacteraceae bacterium | reverse complement strand
ACAACGACGGCATAGGCGATTTAAACGGCATTATTGAAAAGTTAGATTACCTACAGTTGCTCGGTGTGGACATTTTGTGGCTAAGTCCCGTCTACAAGTCCCCTATGGACGACAACGGTTATGACATTTCGGATTACCAAGACATAGCGCCGGAATTTGGCACCATGGCAGACATGGAAAAACTCATTGCCGAAGCCAAGAAACGGGGCATGAAGCTGATGATGGACCTTGTTGTCAATCATACTTCCGACGAGCACCCTTGGTTTCAGTCTGCAGTGGCTTCTAAAGACAGCCCTTACCGAGACTACTATATTTTTAGACCGCCAACCTTTGAAATTAAGACCCCTGAAGACATTGAAAAAGCTGTCCCAAGCGATATTGGTTCCGTGTTCAGCGGCAGCGCCTGGACTTATAGTGAAGCGACTGGGGAGTATTACTTCCATCTGTTTTCAAAGCGTCAGCCTGACCTGAACTGGGAAAACCCTAAGGTAGCCGATGAAGTTCACCAAATGATGAACTGGTGGTTGGACAAGGGCATTGGTGGTTTTCGCATGGACGTAATTGACCTGATTGGCAAGGAGATCGACAACAAGATTACGGGCAATGGCCCAAGACTTCACAGCATGTTACAAACCATGAATCAAGCGACCTTTGGTAGCAGAAATGTGGTGACGGTTGGCGAGACTTGGGGCGCAACGCCAGAGATTGCCAAGCTTTATTCAAGCCCAAAGCGCGAAGAACTCTCCATGGTCTTTCAATTTGAGCACGTCACCGCTTTCCACGACGCCTCATTAGGCAAATGGCGCCCGAAACCTGTGGACTTCATTATGTTAAAAAATATGCTGAGTAAATGGCAAATAGAACTGGCTGACGAGGGGTGGAACTCTTTGTTTTGGAATAACCACGACCTGCCACGCGCTGTTTCTAAATATGGTGACACTTCTTCTGAAACGAACCGAGTGCTCTCGGCTAAAATGCTCGCAACCATGATTCACCTAATGAAAGGAACACCTTATATTTATCAAGGTGAAGAACTGGGCATGACCAATGTGCAGTTTGAAGCGCTTGAGCAGTACAAAGACATTGAGACGTTAAACGCCTATAAAGCTCATGTTCCAAAAGCCTTAAGTCATAACGATATGATGGATGCCATTTGGCGCGAGGGACGCGACAACGCTAGAACGCCAATGCAGTGGTCTTCAAAAATCCACGGTGGCTTTACCGATGGGACACCGTGGATTGAACCTAACCCTAATTATTCAACCATTAATGCAGACAGCTGTCTTCAAGACCCGAATTCGATTTTCAACTACTACCGCCAGTTGATTCAGCTCAGAAAAGCTGAGCCGGCAATTGTCTATGGCGACTTTGAAGTCTTGTGCAGCACACACCCCTCACTCTACGTCTATAAAAGACGCTATAAGGGCACAGAGCTTTTAGTACTCATCAATCATACCGTAGAGTCTATTGTGCTCCCTGAGGGTATTTTAAACAGCGACAAACACTATCTACAGTTACTTTCCAACTATAGCGTCAGTACTGACACCAACCCATTATTTAGCCCCATTTGCGAACTACGTCCTTACGAGTCCGTAGTCCTTAAGTTAACCTAAGTATTTGAGTAAAACAAAAGCGCATTTGACTAGAAGATGTTTCCTTCCTGCCAAATGCGCTTATCTATGTTTTTTGCCCGCTTGCCACAGCTAAGCGTTACGCAACTTATTCACTTGCAGCTAAAAGTCTTGCCTCAAGCGCTTTTTGCTTCTCTCGGTAGTTTTTTTCAGCCGCTTTTTTCTTAAGCTTCTTGAGTCTTGCGAAATCTTCCCGTTCCTTTTCTTCCAAGGTTTCCGTAATGGATTTTACAATCTCTTTGTACTTTGGAATTTGAATCCGTTCTAACGCATTGGTGCGTTTTTGGGTTTTCTTAATTTCCATTGCCAGCTTGTAAACCGAAGTTTCCATTTCCGCTAGATTATAAAGCAGTTCCCTGAGTTTTGTAAACTTTTCCAGCGCTATATCTAGTGCTGAATTGGTTCTAAAGAGCCCAAATGCGGGTGCCAATTCTGCTAATGGCAAATGCTTTACTCTTGGAATTTCAACGCCCATGACACTTTGAAGCAAAATATCATAGTGTTCGGTCTTTGGCACCGAAATCGAAATTTCTTCGACGTGGTTTTTGCCAATGGTAATATTGGCAATTTTTAATGCATCGTATGCTTCACGATAAGTTTGCTGAATCTCAACTTGCAGTATATTTGCCTGCCCTACAAGCCCCATCATCTCTCGAATCAAGACATTTCGCTTTTTATCGAGAAGGTTGAAGCCGCGAATTGAAAAGGCCAGCATACTCTTGGCCTTGAGCAGGTTCGCTTTGGTTGGCGCAATATTGTATGCCATAGACATCACCCTTTATAGAATTCTTCAATGATCTCCTCACTGAGTCGGTCGAGTTCGTTGCGCGGTAAAATACTAAGTACTTCCCATGCAATTTCAATACTTTTAGTCAACTCACGGTTTTCATCTGACGCTTGGCGAACGAATCTCATTTCGAAAGCTCTGCCAAATTCCATGAATTTTTGGTCTATCTCTGACAAGTCACTCTCACCAATAATCTGAGCCAATGATCTGACATCTTGTACTCTTGAGTAAGAAGAAAACAGTTGGTTGGCTACATCTGGATGCTCTTTAGTCGTATAACCTTCTCCAATACCGTCCTTCATCAAACGGGAAAGGGATGGCAATATACTCACTGGTGGATAGATGTTTTCTTGATGAATATCTCTGCCAAGAACAATCTGTCCCTCCGTAATGAAGCCTGTAAGGTCAGGAATCGGGTGGGAAATATCGTCATTTGGCATGGTCAGTACAGGTAGGAAGGTAATACTGCCTGGTCTTTCATCGAGCATACCCGCTCTTTCATAAAGGGACGCCAAGTCTGAGTAGAGGTAACCAGGGTAACCTTTACGGCTAGGCACTTCGTCTCTTGCCGAAGACACTTCACGAAGCGCCTCGCAATAAGACGTAATGTCTGTCATAACGACAAGCACGTGGTAGCCTTCCTCAAAAGCAAGGTATTCTGCGGCTGTCAGCGCACATCTTGGTGTTGAAATCCGCTCAACGATTGGGTCGTCTGCTAAATTAACGAACATGACAACGTTGTCAATTGCCCCTGACTCTTCAAAGCTGCGTTTGAAGAAGGCGGCGTCATCGTGCTTAACGCCAATGGCAGCAAATACGACGGCAAACTTGTCCGCATCCGCGCCTGTAAGCTTAGCTTGACGCACGATTTGAGCTGCAAGTTCATTGTGTGGCAGGCCATTTCCAGAGAAAATAGGTAACTTCTGACCACGAATAAGGGTCGAGAGGGTATCTATTGTGGAAATCCCTGTCTGAATGTAGTTTCTTGGATATTTTCTAGCCACCGGGTTAATCGGTTGACCATTGATGTTATAAAACTTTTTGGAAAGGATTTCACCGCCGCCATCGATTGGCTTGCCGACGCCATCAAAGGTTCTGCCTAAAACGTCAACAGACAGAGCAATTTCAAACGGTTTACCGGTAAAACGTACGTTGGCATTGGTGGTTGAGAGGCCTGTCGTGCCTTCGAAGACCTGAGCAACAACCGTATCATCTTCAATTTTAATAATTTTCCCTGTACGTTCTTTTTCACCTTGGACTTTGATCCGTACAATTTCTCCGTAGGAAGCATCACTGATACCCGAAAGCACAATCAACGGGCCAGCTACTCTGTCCAACTTTAAATATTCTCTATTTGAACTCATAATTTCATCTCCCGTCAACTGCTACGCGTATATTTCCATCAACCGATCATAGAAGGTTTCAATTTCAGCACGAAGTCGGCCTATACCTCTAAGATCATCGTTTGGAATGGTGTATTTCATTTTCGTGACCTTCGCGTAGAGGTCGTCATTTTTAGCAACCGAAATTGGCACGCCTTCTTTAACCGCCGCATAGCCTCGGTCGTAGAGATACTTGATCAATTCAAGCATTAGGTGTTGCTTCGGAAGCGGTACGAAGGTGTCTTCCTTATGGAAGGCATTTTGTTGAAGGAAGCCAATTTTTATAACTTTTGAAATCTCCAAGATTAATCGTTGATCGTCAGGAAGTACGTCTTCTCCAACGAGTTGAACAATATCTTGAAGGCGATTATCTTCATAAAGAATTTTCATCATTTCACCGCGAAGTGGAATCGCATCTGCACTGACGTTTTCATTATACCAAGGCTCTAATACGCCAAGGTAACCACTGTAACTGTTTAACCAGTTGATAGAAGGATAGTGTCTCGCATAAGCCAATTTCTTGTCTAGCGCAAGGAAACCATTAACGAAACGCTTTGTATTTTCAGTAACTGGTTCGGAGAAGTCGCCACCCGCTGGCGAAACTGCGCCAATGATCGTTACCGATGCTTCGACACCGTTAAGCGTCTCTACATAGCCTGCTCTTTCGTAGAATTCCGCTAAACGCGATGGCAGGTAAGCTGGGTAACCATCCTCTGCGGGCATTTCTTCAAGACGACCAGAAATTTCTCTGAGCGCCTCTGCCCAACGAGAAGTAGAATCCGCCATGATGGCTACATCGTATCCCATGTCTCTAAAATACTCTGCCATGGTGATACCGGTATAGATACTCGCTTCACGAGCCGCAACCGGCATGTTAGACGTATTGGCTATGAGAACTGTTCTCTCCATGATTGGTTTGTCCGATTTAGGGTCAATCAGCTGTGGAAATTGTTCGAGTACGTCTGTCATTTCATTGCCGCGCTCGCCGCAACCCACATAAATAATGATGTCTGCGTCAGACCATTTTGCAAGCTGATGCTGAGTCATTGTCTTACCTGTACCAAAACCGCCCGGAATAGCTACCGTGCCGCCTTTAGCGATTGGGAAGAACATATCGATAACTCTCTGTCCTGTAACGAGTGGTTTAAAGAGCATTTTACGTTCTTTGACTGGTCTAGGGACACGTACCGGCCATTCTTGATACATTTTGCACTCTATAAAATCGCCTGCTTCGGTTTCTATGCGAAGGAGTACTTCTTCTACATTATAGCGGCTCGATGGCGCTGCAAATACGACCTTTCCAGCCCCATTTGGCGGCACCATGAGTCTATGTTCAATTAAAGACGTTTCTTGGACAGTACCAAAAATTTGTCCGCCCTTAACCAAATCACCAACAGCAACATTCTGGTTATAAGCCCAGTGTTTCTCCGTATCTATGGAGATAAGACCTATACCTTCTGCAATGAAGCCATAATTCATTTCATTCATCTTTTTGAGGGGTCTTTCAATCCCGTCAAACATGTTACTGAGAAGACCTGGTCCAAGTTTAAGCGAAAGTGGTTTGCCTGTTGGGTGAATCTCTTCACCTACTTTGACGCCCTCTGTTTCCTCGTAGACCTGAATGGTTGCTACATCGCCTTCAAGACCGATTATTTCACCAATCAGTTTCTTGTGACCAACCATAACCATTTCGCGCATTTTATTACCTGTCATGCCAGAAGCCTTGACGACAGGTCCATTTACCATTTTAACTCGTCCTGTATCATTCATTTATTCACCTACTTCGTCAAGAATATCTGACAACAATATACCCAGTACTCTACTGTTTTCCTCAAGGAGCGCATCTAGCGAATAGTCCATTCGAACAACATGCTCTTGATTGTAGAAGATAACGC
>JBGSUZ010000062.1:0-1722 GCA_041753235.1 Acidaminobacteraceae bacterium | reverse complement strand
GCGACACTGTAGCAAATGTGCCTATATGTCCTATTGTATGTTATGACCGTGGGGGTGAACGCATGGCTGGAAAGGCTCATTATATTATGTCGCAAGGTGAAATTAGTCGAAAAGACAATTCACTTTGCTTTAGAAAAGAGGGCAAAAATTATTATTTGCCCATTGAATCGATTCAAGAACTCTACTTAATGAACGAAACCACCGTGAATACAAAATTGCTAGACTTCCTAGCCAGCAATGGCGTCTTAGTCCACTTTTTCAACTACTATGGGCACTACAGCGGCAGTTTTATTCCAAGGGAAAAATACTTAAGCGGCAAAGTGACGGTCAAACAGGTAGAAGCTTTTATAAATTTGAGGCAGGTTGTAGCAAAGGCCATCGTTAGAGGTATTTCTAAAAATATATACGACTTTCTTTTAGAAAGAGACAGAGGCAGCGAGAAAATACCCCTAGAAGAAAAGAAATTTTATGAAAGCAGTATAGACGGTGCACTTGCAAACGCTGCAACCATACCTGAAATTATGGCGGTGGAAGGGGACATTTGGTACAGGTTTTACAGACATTTCAGCATGCTGCTACCAGAGGACTTTGACTTTAACAAGAGAGTTAGACGCCCCCCAGACAACCCCGTCAATGCCCTTATATCTTTTGGAAATTCCATGCTGTATGCCAAGACCATCTCACAGTTGTATATGACCCACTTAACTCAGGAAATAAGCTACTTGCACGAACCCAGCGAGTCTAGGTTTTCACTAGCCCTAGACCTTTCCGAAGCATTCAAGCCGATGTTGGTTTTTGGCGTCATATTGACCTTGGCAAATAGGAAACAACTGAGCATTAATAAGCACTTTGAGAAGGGACTAAATGACTGCCTACTGAATTCAGAGGGGCGTAAAATTTTTATTACCGAGTTTGATTCGAAACTTGAAAGCACCTTTAGTCATGGTCAGCTAGGGCGCAACGTGACCTATAGAACAGCGCTGAAACTAGAAGGGTACAAATTGGTCAAATTTATTTTAGAAGATGCACCCTTTCAGACATTTTCACAACGGGAACTATTTTAGTAAGTTTAGATAGTTGTAGAATGGAGTGTTCTAAATGAAAAGGCGAAACTATAACTATATTTTTCTCATGTACGACGTAGAAGAAATACGCTGTCAAAAGATATTTAAAATCTGCAAAAAATACTTAAACCACTATCAAAACTCAGTTTTCAGAGGCGAAGTAAGCCCCTCCAAAATGATTAAGCTAAAAGCGGAACTAAAAAAAATAATGGACCCAAAGTACGACCGAATAGACATAATCAAATTCATGAACGACGCGACTTTTGAAGAAGAAAACCTAGGTAAACTGATTGAAAATGGAGAATCATTGTTTTTATAAGCCATTTGACTGCAAACCTCGGTTTGAATTAGAATGGTTGTAAGTAAGTGTTTACAATGGGTTGAGTATGATTTTTAGTTGTAAATTTGAATTGGCTAAGAGGTATGCAGCGAAATGTGTAAAAGCTTGATATTACTGGCTTTATGAGGTATGATTTAATTTAAGAATGGGTATTTTACTATGGTTAGATAAGAACATTAGATGTATTGAAATACCGTAATGCTTGGATTCTTGGAACTGAAAGGCGGGTTAGATAAGAACATTAGATGTATTGAAATTGCGAAAACTCCCCAACCGTTAACTTTCTTTGCCCTGTTAGATAAGAACATTAGATGTATT
>JBGSUZ010000061.1:0-2489 GCA_041753235.1 Acidaminobacteraceae bacterium | reverse complement strand
GGACAAGCTGTAGCTGCAAATGCGACGCTTTGAAACATTACAACAGTTAGAGCAAATACTAATAGGACTGCAAGTTTCTTTCTCAGGTTTTTCAATTTTGTTTCCTCCTTAACATCAACATACGGGTTGTGATTCACTTTACATCAGGATTCTATTCCTAGATTAGTTTGAATACAGCAACAATCCCCCTTTTGTATGGCATAGATGTTTGCTATTTCTGAAATATGTTTTAATTTTCAGAATTGCAACAATAGTTATATTCTTCAATAAATTTCTAATTCCTCTAAGGGGTGGATATGAAAAATGTTAATATTTTGTAACATTTTAAACAAAAACCTTCTTCCCTAACAATTGCTTTGTATATTCGTGCTTAGGATTTTGCATAATGTCTTTAACCGCCCCCTGTTCAACAATCAAGCCACTCTTCATAACCCCAATATGGGTACAAAATTTATTGGCAAGGTGCAGGTCATGGGTTATGAACAAATAGGTTAAGTCCATTTCGCTTTTAAGGTCAAGTAAGAGGTTCATAATCTGACCTTGCACGGAAACATCTAGTGCAGACACGGGTTCGTCGAGAATTAGAAACTCTGGTTGGGTTGCAAGTGCCCTGGCAATACAGATTCTTTGACGTTCACCGCCGCTGAGTTGCAGGGGAAACCTGTATCGATACGACTTAGGCAGACGCACCAGTCCTAGTAGGCGCTCTATTTCCTTATCATGACCAGAAGGTGCAACTTTGCCGCTTAACTTAAGTGGGTCAGCCAACAGCTGCTCAATGGTTCTTAGTGGGTCTAAAGGATTGGAGGCCATTTGAAATACAATTTGCAGGGAGTTTCTAAATTCAGGATTCGAAAAGTCAATACTTGGGTCATAGGCACAGCCTTTGTATAGGAGCTGCCCCGCGTCTGCCGGCATAAGACTGGCGATGATTCTTCCCAGTGTAGACTTACCTGAGCCACTTTCACCAATCAATCCAAAGGTTGCGCCTTTGTCTATAGAAAGGCTGACGCCTTTGAGGGCATGGAAACTCAGTGGTTTTCTTAATAGGCCCTGATCGATTCTAAAATTTTTGTGCACTTGCACGACCTGAAGCAGTTCACTCATACTCAGCACCACCTTCCAAATGACAACGCAGGTTTCTAAACGGGTTTATGCTTTTTAGGGGCGGTAATTCTGAAAAACAGTCGTGAAAGGCCTTAGGGCAACGAGGCGCAAAGGGGCACTGGGTCTGAGAGGCAGGTGCTGCTTCAGCCGATTTCATGGCGTAAAACGTAGCACTGCCATCTGTCAAAGACTGAACACATCGCATGAGGCCCTGAGTGTAGGGGTGCCTTGGGGACTTTAGTAGCTCAGAGGCTGGCCCACTTTCCATCATAAGGCCTTTGTACATGACGTAAACCCGGTCACAGATTTCAGAAACCACTTCAAAGTCATGCGTAATAATGACCATAGCGGTTTGATCCTTCTCGTTAATGTCTTTAAGGAGACTTAGTACCGTACTTTTCAGCGAGGCGTCTATGGCGCTGGTGGGTTCATCGGCTATGGTTAACTTAGGGGTTAGAAAGGTGCTCATGGCAATAATGACGCGCTGTGCCAGACCACCACTTAGTTGATGCGGGTACATGGATAGCACGGCTTCTGGTTTGTCTATGCCAACGGCCTTTAGCTTGTCACTAATTTGACTTTGGTCGAGTGACAGACCATGAACTTGACCTATTTCTTTGAGTTGTTGCTTAATAGTTTGATGGGGCGTAAGGGAATCCGATGCATTTTGAGGAATGTAGGACAGGACACTGCCCCGAAGGGCTTGTCGCTCTTTTTCATTTAGTTTGAGCAACTCTGTACCTTCAAAGTTAATACTGCCAGACTCAATAACCAGTTCCTCAGCTGTAACGCCAAAGAGGGCTTTGAGCGTGACCGTTTTTCCAGAGCCAGACTCCCCTAAAATCCCCACAATTTCGCCGGGGTGTACGTTTAACTCCACACCGTGGACTATGGGAACAAAGCCTGAGGGTGAGTCAAAGCCTAGCCTAAGCTGATTGATTTCAAGTAAAGGTGGGTTCATAGCGACCTCCAAAGGTACTAATAAGTATTTTCAATTAGGGTTTTGACAAAAGTTTTTCCAAAGTCTTTAAGGGTCAGCTTGCCACTGCCGACAGTCTTGAAATTGAGCGTTGTAAGCCCTTCGGACACAAACATGAGACGGTCTTCATCTGAAAGTAGCATGCGTTTTTCAGCAACGAGTGCTTTGCCATTTGACTTAAATTGATTGGAAAAAATAAAGCCGTAGTATCTGGAAATTGGCGCTAGTTCGTCTGAAAACTGTAGCTCAGCAAAATGGTCGCTGTCTACCTCGGTCAAGTCTAAGTACAAATTGACTTTTTTATTCTGCATTAAGGCATGTTGTGTATAGTGGTCGAGGCCTTCCGAACCGTCAAAGAACGCAAAAACGATGGTTCTGTTAATACGCGCTTCCTGTGCTTTAA
>JBGSUZ010000060.1:0-16663 GCA_041753235.1 Acidaminobacteraceae bacterium | reverse complement strand
GGAGAAAACAAATAAGACCAAAAACCCAAGTGGGTTTCCTCTAAAATGGAAATTCACTTGGGTTCTTTATTTTGAGCAACACTCGATACTAAAAACTATGACTATAAATGCACTTTATAAACAAGAGAAGTATATTCTATGTTGCTTTTGGGCTGCAAAAAACTGCTTTTAGAGGCTAATTGCATCCCGCACTTTTCCATGACACGGGCAGAGGCTTCGTTTTCTTCAGCACAATCTGAAATATAATCTTTTATGCCCAAACTATAGCCATAATCCATGATTGCTTTAACAATTTCTGTAGCAAACCCTTTATGCCAGAAATCTTTGTGTATAGAATAGCCAAATCCCCATTCATCGGGTGCGTTAGAAGTCGGTCCAAAACAACAGGTGCCAATAATTTCACCAGTATCTTTCAAGGTGGCTACTTTTAAATAATCTGCGTCATTTGCTTTATCACCACATATAGAAACAATCTCATCGACTGAGCCAATAGGGTCACACATATATTTGTCATTTTCTGGGTTGCTCCATATTTCATATACCCTCTGTGCATCTGTTTCTGTGAGATCTTTTAAAATAATACGTTCACTTTCAAATGGGTTGGATAGCATAAATAATCTCCTTTATTGGTTATATGTTGTATGTAATAAACTTATGCGTGAGAAAGCACAGGGAACATGGCAGCACCAATCACTTGATCGCCTTTTATGAAGAGTGTAGTGTCCTCTACTGTTAAGGTGCTGGCGTTATATCCTTCAGTACAAAGTGGTGTAAAACCTAGTTTAAGTGTCATAGTGTTTTGATTCATAAGGGCTGTTGCAACCAGTTCGGGTTGTATCGCCTGCGAACTGAAGAAGTCCATGAGGTTAAGTGTATCGCCTTCAATCTCTGCAATGGCAATTACATTTAAGTTTTCTATATAATAAATGCACTCTGACATGAACGACGTGAGGTAGAACATATATAGGCCTGGATTGCCTTGCATGGAAACAGCAGCATTTGGTACTTTAGTTTCAAGTAAGCGGAGAAGGAGAGAGACGTCTTCACTATTTGACATATTTAATTGACGGGCAGAAGGTGTTGTTGCCGGTTTGTGAATAATTTTTGAATGGATGGTCTCCTCGGCTTTAACAAACCCAAACTTAGGGTAAAACTCAAGGACGCTGTCATTGGCAAACAGGTACATAAAGTCATACTGTCCTTCAAAGTCTTTAAAAACTTCCTGCATAAGCGCGGCGCTAAGCCCTTTATTTCGATATGCTATGTCCGTCATAACTGTTCCTATTTGAAGTGTTTTATAGTTTTTGCCCTGAATGAGGAAGTCTATGATGTTTGCTGAGACATTTGCGACAACTTGATTTTGATGGACTAGAGAATAAGGTCTATAGCTGTCAGTCCAATAACTGAGCTGGAACCAGTTTTCAAAATCAAAGCCATAAGTGCGCTGAGTCAAAGCATTGAAGCTGGTTCTAAGTGTTTCGTTAGCCTTGTAATTTTTTACAAGGTTATAATCCTGATTGTTAATAGAAAATAATGTCATGTTACCTCCTAAATTAAAAAACATATAAAAAAAGCAATATAATATTCTATTTTAGTGTAGCAGTTTGTATTTAAATGAGCAAATTGAAAAATAAAATTGATAATGTTAATAATATAATCAATATAATCAATGATATAGTTAATTTTAATGATTTTTTAATTGACTTAATTAAGTTGTGGGTGTATATTTAAGTCAAGACAGGAGGTAATCACATGATAAAAGTCTTAACAAGATGTCCTGTATGTGAGGGACACCTAAATGCGGTTAAGTTGAAATGTCAAAGTTGTGGTACAGTCATTGAAAACACCTTTGATTTTCCAAAACTCATGAGCTTATCGCGCGAACAGCTGGAGTTTGTGGAAGTATTCATCAAAAGCCGTGGCAACATCAAGGATGTGGAGCGAGAGCTCGGTATATCCTACCCAACTGTCAGAGCCAAATTAGATCAAGTTATTGAGCTTTTAGAAGGGCCCTCTAAAAGCAGCACGACTCGCACCACAGTAGCGATCGATAAGCAAAAAGAAGTCATTGAACGCTTAGAACGTGGTGAACTAACCCCGGAAGAAGCCATCGAACTGATGAAATAAGGAGGCCACTCAAATGTCAGACGAAAAACTCAAAATACTCAAAATGTTAGAAGACGGCAAATTAACAGCAGAACAAGCAGCAACATTACTATCAGCAATCACTGAACCAAACACAACTGCAGAGTCGGCTACAAAAGTTAACATAAACAAAGTTGAATTAGAACAAAAATGGGAAACAGAGAACATGGCAGAAAATCCTTTCCCAGGCCAAAAAATGTTGCTCATTCGTGTGCTTTCTGCAGAGGGAGACCGAGTTAAAGTCAATTTACCACTTAATTTTGTAAAAGGCATTATTAAAGCGACAGGCAAAATGCCATATATCAATGCAGAAATGGAAGGCGTAGATGTGAACGCACTCATGGAAACAATTGTAGCTGCTATAGACCAAGACCTGACCGGAAGATTTGTTGACGTAGAAACGGGAACAGGCGATCGAATTGTCATAGAAATCGTATAGAAGGAGTGAGTCCTGTGCTGATCTGCATAAAATCTAGTGATATGAATCGGATTCTTAAAATTCCTGTACCTTATCATCTGGGTATTAACTTGATGGTACGAAAACGGTTGATTCTAAAAATGGTTAGGTCATCCACTAAGCATGAGCCTTCCGAATCTATGAAGAGAACCATTGAAGTAGCCGAGTGTTGGCTTGACGCGATAGACTTTGGTGAGCTGCGAGTGTCTTTACATCAACTGAAGACTTTTAAGGGTCTAGCACTGGTGGATGTCGTGTCAGCAGATGGAGATGTTGTAAAAATCATAATATAGAAGTAACTTATACATTTAAAGAAAATGAAGTCCTCGGTATTAGCTGCGGGGCTTCATTTTCTTTTATGCAGAAATTTACAAAATGCTTAAATAAACATTAAAGATACCGGTTAGCGCTTTCAAGTAATAGGAAAGCCTGATAAACTATTGTCAATAAAAGTGTGCAATAGCGCTTAATGAAAGAGCGCAATACGCTCAACCTAATAAGGAGAAACCTATGAAATCGACATTAAGAAAATTACTAGTGGGAAGCCTCGTGCTGAGCACAATGTTTGTCAACACTGCGATACCTACTTGGGCAGCAAAGTCAGAAACGCCTGACATTAGCCCATGGGCTTTAAATGTTATCAATGAAGGTGAGCATTACGGTATTTATCCAATTGAATGGTACTATGAGGACTTTAAAGATGGCATTAGTGAAGCCCGTGTGAAGGTATTGCTTCAAGAAACTAAAGATAAGCTATCGGCACTTAAACTGGAGAAAAATGCAGATTTTAAACCACTCAGCGTTAAGCAGGCAACGACACGTGAGGGTGTCTTAATTGCCTTATATAATGAACTAGCTCAATATAAAATGCCTGCAACGCTTGAATTAGAAGGCATGGAACCTATAGCGTTTATGAAACAAAATAAAATCATAGTGGGTGACAAAACTGGCTTCCAATTAGAACGAGTGTGTACAACAGAGCAGGCGGCAATTTTCGCAACTAAGCTGATTGAACTTGCATATCATGAAAACGCAGCTGGTGGGGAAGGTTTCCTTTGGAAGGCTACCAATGGCGATACAACGGTCTATATGCTGGGTTCTATTCATATTGCTGACCCAAGTATCTACCCGATGGACAAGGGGCTCTTAAAAGCTTATGAGTCGTCTCAGGAGCTCTTAGTTGAAGCGAACTTGTTTGATCAGCAGGGCGGTATGGCTTATATGAGAGAAAACTCTGTCTACGCAGACAAAACAACACTAAAAGATGTGGTTAGCCCAGAAACTTATGAAAAGGTTCAAAAGGCCTTTGCCAAGTTCAATATGACAGAAGCCCAATATGGCAAACTTAAGCCTTGGGTAGCCAGCAGCACTTTGTCGGTACTTGAAATGAGCAATTCAAGTTCTGCGGCAGATGCAGGATCAGCAAGTAATTTAGGTATAGACATGTACTTTATGACTAAAGCGCTACTAGAACAAAAACCTATCGTTGAGTTAGAAGGACTTAAATTCCAAACGGATATGTTTAATAACCTTTCTATGAAGACTCAAGAGGAACAATTGGCGGCAGCAGCAGATGCGGTACTTGGAAGTGGTGCTGAACAGTCAGGTGAAAGTGAAACGATTCTTAACACTTGGCTTAACCAATGGAAAGAAGGCGATGTTGCTGGTTTCCAAAAAAGTTATGAAGCAGCGTCAGTAGATGCCAATGATGAGTTCAATAAAATGCTATTTGGCGAGCGTGATAAGAATATGGCGCAAAAAATTTCAGCTATTTTAGATAAAAAAGAAAATAAAATTTACTTTGTAGTCGTGGGCTCTGGACACTTGGCATTAAAGGATTCTACAGTAGATATACTCAAAGAAAAAGGCTATAAAGTAGAGCTTGTGGACGTAGATCAAATAATAATTCAAAAATAAAGCTTGCTATATTGTTGGTTATGCTATATTATTAACTTATTCTTACATTATGCATTTAAAGAGAATAGCTTAAATTTGAACTAATTTGTATCGATTTTAAATCATGCCGATTCCAAATTTTTAGGTGAACTTGCTTGCAAATGGATAAGGAAAATTTAAATTTGGAGGTATCGATTATGAACGGTACAGTAAAATGGTTTAACGCAGAAAAAGGTTTTGGTTTTATTACAGCAGAGGACGGCACTGATGTGTTCGCTCACTTCTCACAAATCCAAAAAAGCGGTTTCAAAACATTAGAAGAAGGCGAAAAAGTAACTTTTGAAGTAACAAAAGGCGCTAAAGGCCCTCAAGCTGAGAACATCGTAAGCTTATAATTTTGAAATGATATAAACGCATGAAGATTTATCTTCATGCGTTTTTTTCGTTTTTGTTTTATTTAATAGTTGAGTCATAGGTGGCGCTTGTACATATAGAAATGGGGTATTTATTATTCAGTGGCTAAGGGGAGATAATGAAAACTATAACGAAGAAATGGGGGTATGTTCATGAAAAAGCGCTACCATGGAGTGAATGGCGTTGCAAATCTTTTTAAACGCAGTTTGTCGATGATTTTAATTTTTGCTTTGGTTTTTGAATTATTGCCAATGGGGATTGGTAACAGTATATCGAGCGCTACGGTTTCGGTCACTCCAGACTATGTTTGGTACGGAGATGGAGCGGGCAGTACCTTTATAGTGGACACGGCTGGTGAGTTGCTAGGTCTTGCTAATCTGGTCAACGGTACAGACGGCAAGAGCCAGACAACCTTCAGTGGCAAGACGGTAACGGTTGGTGCAAATATAGATTTGACGGGAGTTTCTTGGCTACCTATTGGTGACAACAGGACTTCTTACGGGTCTAACCCATCGAGTGGGCCGCAGTTTGAAGGCACCTTTGATGGCGCTGACTTTATGATCAGTGGTCTTAATGTAAATATTCCTGGCTCAGCTGACAATGTAACCATTTATGGTGGCCTTTTTGGTGTTGCGGGCAGTAGTTCAACGGTTAGAAATATACGTTTGGTAGAGCCTTCAATTTACGTAATGGGTGGTTTAGGCACCTCGATCAGCTCTATGGGTGGCGGTGCTTATGCGGGCGGTATTGTTGGCCTTGCTAAAAATATTGTTGAAAATTGTCATGTCATTGACGGTTCTGTCACAGTCGCCTGTAATGACGGTGGCAGTTCAGATGTGGGTAGCGGTGGTATAGCTGGTAGAGTGATTGGTACAGTTCGTCTGTCTTCGTCAAGCGCAGATATTTACGGGGCAGAGTTAAATATTAGCAGTGGCACTTATGCCACGCAGAGCAAAATACCGCCTTCGTTGATTGGTGGTATAGCGGGTGACAATAGAGGAACTGTTCAAAACTGTTTTTCTAGTGGTACAGTACGCAATGGCATTCCAAGAGGAACCTCATGGCCTAAACCGTATGCGGGTGGCATTGCGGGTCTTAGCAACACGAATAATATAAGTAATTGTTTATTTATTGGTACGGTTACTGGGACGACTTCTATGGGTGCCATCGGATTTGGTGGGGTCATTGGGGGTTCGGAGTTCAGTAATAGTGTCAGTAGCTGTTACTATAGCAGTACAGCGGTAATAGATCCAACTCAAACGGGTGGAACGAGTTTAACGACTGGGCAATTAAGTGATCAGGGTAATTATAGTGGTTGGGACTTTACGAACATATGGGAAATGGGTAGCAGTTACCCAATTTTGAAAGGGTTTAAAGAAGTAGATGTAACACCTGAGTGTCTCTGCGAGATTGGCACTTTTACAGTTGCGGGCAGTGATAGTCTGGTCATTCCGTATGGCGGAGAAAATGTGACGTTTACTTTAGCGCCGACAGCGCCGACGATTACCCATTCATCCTGTACGGTTCCGGGTCATAACGTTGACAGGGAAGCGGCTTATACTTATATTGTAAAATCTGCGGCGGATCCAGATGCGACACCGGGTATGGTTGTAGATGGGGCGTCTATTGACCCTGACACGAAGGTACTTACCTTTACAAAAGCAGGCAATTATATTGTGGATGTATATGCCGGAGATGCGTTAAGCCAGAAGATGCAAAAGTCGACAGCTAATTTTACGGTAACGGATGAAGCGTGTACCTGCGTTATTCCTGACTTTAGCATAACCAATCAAGACTTACTCATTCCTTATGGCAGTAATAGTGCTAGTATGACCTTGACACCGCCGTCATTGAGTCTAGGTGGCAGTTGTTCGGTAGCTGGTCATAGTGAAAAAACAATCGTCTACACGTACAGTGTAGTGTCTAAAGACGATACAGTTACTTCGGCTGCTTTTAACGGCAATCTATTGACAGCTGAGGGCGAAGGTATGGTTACCATTCGTTTGACTGCAACAGTACCTGATACGGATGCTGTACCGGTCATGAAGGATGCAACCATCCACGTGAGCCATGAAGTATGCGATTGTAGTATTAACGATTTTAGCTTTGCTGGTGGCACGTTAATCATTCCATTTGGTGAAAGCAGTATTGAGAAGACTTTTGTTGACCCTACAGTGACTTACACCGCTTGTGACGTTACTGGACATGAGGGTAAGACGGTCAGTTTAGCGTACAGTATTGTACCAGACCGCAATACTGCTGGGGCCTCTTTTAGTGGCAGTACGCTTACTTCAACTCAAAGTGGCTCAGTCACGGTTCAAATTGAAGCGCGTGTTTCTGGAACAGAAGCAGTGCTAATCAAGACTGCAACCTACACTGTTGTCAATGAACAGTTTGAAATTCCAGACCACTTGAAATCTATTCAAATTATTGCTGGCAATAGCGCAACGCTAGGCTGGGATTCTAATTTTACCGGCAATGTAACGATACGCATTAAAGACCACGATGGTACAGTGGTCAAAACTGAGACGGTCAATTTAGCCGATAGAAAATACGTTATCTCAGCCGCGACATTGACAGGACTTGATGCCTATACGGCTGAACTCTTTGTAGTTGGTCGTGCAAAAATACTCACGACGACTATTGATATATTGCCACCAAAGACCAGTATTTTGTTTGAACCTGCTGAGAAAATCTTCTACGACAACACCAGTACGCTGAATTTGTCTTGGAAGACAGTGAATGAGCTCGCAGGAACAACCAAAACGATTACAATTAAGAAAAATGGCAATAATTACAGTGGCTTTTCGGTGAGTGGCAATACGGTGAACATCAATGGTATTGCAAAGCCTACATCGACTAAAGACACTTATTCAGTCACGGTCACTGCGACCTACGGTGGCAAAACAATAGCTTCCGACAGCTTCTCGTTCGTTGTCTATAAAACCAATGCACTGCAAGTTGTCAACGAAAGCGGTGTGAATTATAGTGTATTGGAACCGCTGCTCATTTCCAATAACGCGGCTGCAATGGCAATGGCAATGTCACAGTCTCAATTGTTGACAAATGCAAATGCATTCACGCTTCAAAGAACTGTTAAACTGGCTCAGCCTTATTCGGCCTATGGCGTCGACACTTATGAATGGTCGATTCAAGACCCAAGTGTAGTGAACTTTGGCGGTGGCGCAGTATCTGGTGGCACTTATGCTTCTACGGCAGTCATGAAGTTGGTAGGTCTAAAAGACGGGGAAACGACGATTACCGTCAAACATGTGGGAACGAATGCAACGACTAATTTTAAGGTCACAGTTCAGACGCTAAACGGTAAGCTTTATTTGATGAAGACACCAATATCAGCTCCTATTACGCTCCAGTACACCACGGGCGGAAAAACCAAGACCTTGACGACCGATTCGAAAGGCATGGCAGCAGTTTATGAAAGCAGTGGCATTTCTGGCGGTATCTCAGCCTATGGTGAGAGCAGTGGAAAAGTTTATATGGGCCAAACAAGCTCGGACGACTTTAGAAGCGGTGAGTTGACTGCCGCTAGTGCTCGGTATCCTGTTAATAATGTCAATGCCGTTGCTGCGACAGACATCGCTTTAAAATTCTCTGCGGCAAATAGTGGTAAACTAGTAAAAGACTCTTAAGTAACCATTACTGGCTTCCTGCTCAAAAATGATCAGGTAGTTGGCACGCGCAGTGAAACGGTGAAGATAAAGCGCACCGATTACCAAAATGTCATTATAAACTTTGACACCAGTCCTCTGCTTGGATTAAAAGCTTCGGACAAGGTAAAGTTTGTCTATGAAGTTGTGGGTGTGGACAAAGAAACGTATTCGCCAGCATATGCGAGTGTGGAGCCAACTTCTGGAGGCAGTGACTTCGGTGAAGTAGAGGTCAAACTTCAAAAATGGCAGGAGACACAGGACGCTTATATTAATAGCATTTGGCAGAGTACAAAACTGACGGGTGCTTGGGAAGATATAACGTCAAAAACTAGCAGTTTAAATTTGGATAAGAATACTTCTCTAAAGTACATTAAAACGGTTGTGTGCTGGCCTAAGAATAAGATAGGTACAGCGAGCCTAGTTAATGCGAAGGGCACGCGGTAGGAACCAGCAGTGTTTCGACCAGTGATAAAACCCTTAGCAGTATGCAGTACAGTTGGCAGGAAGTGGTTATAAAAGTTGACTCTACTCTAATTCCAAAGGGGAATGGACTCAAATTTTCGTACAGTCTTTATACAACTACGTCCAAGTCAATTCAAATTCCTTCTAGCTTTGTTCTGGCGAATGTAACGGGTGTAAAAGACTTTGACACTTCTTTTGGTGTTCCATTTATAGGAATTGTTGGGACTAACGACACAGGCATGTCGGTTATCGGTAACAGAGGCGTATCTGTACCACTTCCAGGCAATTTGGGTGCAACCTTCAATTACCAGTTCGATGAAGACCCTTTAAACGGTACCTTCCAAGTTATTTTAGGCTACGAAGGTGAAAACGTAACCAGTAAAGAGAAGGATCCCGGATTTAAAGCGAACTTTGAAAAAGCGGTAAGTGATCTTAAGTCTAAGAATAAAGTTCCAAACGGTGAAAAAGGTAAAGGCGAGGCGGGTGTCAATGTTAAGCTGGGCGGCTACGCAATGGGTGATATTAAATACCGAGACGGTCAGTGGACTATGGTCTTCACCGGTGGTGGTATTTACGGCGGTGTAGAGGGTTACTATTCCTTCTCTCAAACCCAATTCCTTGGGCCAGTACCTATCTGCTACGGTGTTGAATTTAAGGTCGGTGCAGAGCTGACTGTAGGTATTGACTCCACAAGAGTGACTGGGAGCATTACTTGGAGCAACTTTGGTCAGACTATGGATGTTTACCTAAAAATCTATGCAAGCATCTCTGCGTATGGAGGCGTCGGATTTGACTACGGCTGGGTAGCGGCTCGGGTCGGGTTGTTTGGCAAACTTGGGCTAGAGTATTATTTCAGGTCGTCCTTTATTGAAAGTGCACGGCGAAACGGCGGACAGATGGTGCTTAGTGGGACAATAGGCGTGGAGGCCGTGTTCAAATTCCTGTTCTACAAAAAACGGTATGTCTTATGTGAAGCAGGATTTGAGAAGGCGTTTAAACCTAATGGATTTGACTATAAAAACTATGGTGGATTCAAATCCCCTATTGCAATGCGGCTTGAGGATGATGGGATGACCTTTGTCGAACAGGTAGCAGGTATAGACGGCAAGTTATACGATTTATATGAAAGCAGCTACACGGTGGATGACAGAGCTTACCTTGCTACAGCTCAGGCTTGGTTAGAAACTCACGAGCAAGACAACAGCGTAGCTTCTGTTTCTTACGACTTACTGACTGGCAATACAGAAACACCTGTCGTACTTGGCACAAACCAGTATCCTTATGGCTACCCTATGCTTTCAAATGATGGCAATATGATGGCGTTATTAAGTGATTTTGGCTCAACTAATGTGAATGATACAGGTGCAGCATTCGCCAATAAATCTGATAGTAGCTGGACGACACCAACGCGTGTTTATATTCAAGGAACCAATACACCAGCTTCTAGTATGAGTTTTGATGGTACTGCCAGCTTTGCGGCGGCAGCTTGGGAAAGTATGGAGAACGCAACAACTACAAGTGGTGAAGCTATTGATGTATCGAGTGTAGATATTTCAACAAGTTTGTCACAAGCTGAAATATATGCTTCATTATACAATGGTTCAACTTGGACTACAGAACAGATTACAAAAAATAGCATTGCTGACATGGCGCCGTCTATTGCGGTGAATAATGGACATGCAATTGTCGTTTGGCAAAGGGTAGACCCATCTGCGGACGATCCAATGAACGTTGTGACCAAAAATGAGCTTTGGTTTAGTACTTGGAACGGTACGGTCTGGAGCGCTGAGAACCTTCTGGATTCAGGCGATGCAGGCAACATCAAGTCCTTTAACGTGGCAATAGCAGAGGATGGCTCTGCACGTGTTGTCGCTAATGTGGATACAGACAGGGATGAGAGCACGGTTGTAGACCGAGATGTGTTCAGTTATCGAATTGCAGCAGATCAGAGCTTCATGCGCCAAAACCTTACCAATAACGCTTGGCAAGATGGTGGTGCAAAGGTAGCGTTTAGAAAAGTTGTAATAGATGGTGTTGAAAAGGCTTACTTCTTGACGGCATGGTATGCTGAGCAAACCGATGCTGATGGTGCGCTTCTGAATAGAGATATTAAACTTTATGCAGAGACGACTGACGGCGTTAAGTCAGACAGTTTCCCAGTAAGTTTAGGGGACGGTAGCGGCACTGGCAATTTCAACTTTATTAAATCAACGGAAACAGCGGCTAATACGGTTGGGATTGTTTGGACTGAGGTCAGTGGTTCTTCAGAACAGGCTTATCAAACGTTATATGCGAGGGTACTCACTGCTGGCGAAGCAAGCGGTTTGGTTATTACACCAGCCTATGAGTTAGTTTCTGTTAATCCTGATAACAAGGAAATTGGTAAGTTTGAGACATCGGCTAAAGTGGTTGGTGGCGTAGTCAATTTGAGTACGGTGTACTTGAATAATAATTTAGCACTTGTCCCTGAGGAAGGTTCAGATGTCAGTGTGATTAAAGCGATTAGCTCTGACTTGATGCAGGTGAGCAAGCAGATACAAGAAGCTATAGCGATAGCAGCAATAGACTATGACGACGCGAGCGTCGTGCCAAACCGGATTGTACCGCTGGCGCTTTCTGTCTTTAACAACGGTTTTTCCAAGGTTTACAGCTTGAATATAACAGCGAATGGTCAGAACTTCACTAAGGAAGTTGCCATTATGCCGAATGAAACGAAGTCTGTAAGCATAGATTACCTGATTGACGCTGACATGACGGATATGGGCATTACAATAACGCCAGTTTATGCAAATTCGGTTATGGGTACTGCTGTCACTAAAACGATTGTACTTTCCAAACCAGACGTAACCCTTAAAGAGGTTGTACTGTCAGGCACTGGAGACGGAGGCAAGCGTCTAGTTGATGTGAATTTGCAAAATATTGGCATCAAAGCATTAGTAGGCAGTGGGAACCGAGTTCAAGTTCTGGTGTACGATGATTTTACCAGAAAGGTCAGAGTTCCTGTGGAAGACTTGTCTACTGGAGAGGTTGCAAATTCAGGCGAAATCATCATTAGTGACCCTGAAAAGTTGGCTGAAATAGACAAAGGGCAAGGAACCTGTAAGTTTGGCTATACGGTTCTTGCTGAAGATTACGACGACAAGGGCAATAAAACACTCTATCTAGATGTGAATATTATTGACGAAAATGGCAATATTGTAGAAGAGGCGACTTACTCAGGGAACCAAGGTGGTATTACGTTTACATCGCCTAAGTTGCTTTACCCTACTCAGTTTGAGGTAACAATGGTTCAAGGCACTGAAAATGGTGTTGTTACGGCGGACATAGAAGTCAGAAACCTCTACCCAGAAGCCGGCAATGACACGTTGAAACTTAGACTGATGGAAAACAATCAAGTGGTTGAAGAAAAGAATATTCCAATTCAGATTGGCGCTGAAACCTCTGTTAAGCAACATGTGGTATTTGCCAAATTTGGTTCTAAACTTTCTGCGGCCTTCCTTTCAGACATTCAGGCAAGTCCTGTGTTAAATGAGAAAAAGGATAAAGATAAGGAAGTTGCATCTACTACTGCGCCTGTGGCAGTGCCTACAAAACAACTGCCATTCGTAGAACAAGGAAAGGTGACCGCTAGGGAAATGGATACAAAGGGCTCAATAAAACTTACAGAAGATGAGCTCAAGAAGATTGATGTTTTAGTGGTAAATGGGCCTATTACCGTCACTTTTGACAAAAAAGCAGTTAGCAGCCTATTGGCAAAAGGTGATGTAACAGTATCTGTCAAGGCTTACGACAAAACGTTACTCAACGCAAACAATAAGAAAATGATTGGTGAACGTCCGGTTTATTCAATTACAGTTGAGAGCAAGTCAGGCAATGTGACTAGTTTCAACAACGGCATGATTAACGTGGCAATACCGTACACGCTTCAAACAGGAGAAGATGAAAAGGCGATTCTGGTTTACTACTTAGCACCAAATGGTAGTTTACAGCCGGTTTACAGTAGTTATGACACAAAGGCAAAAACCCTCTATTTTATGACCAATCACCTATCCAACTATGCGGTTGGTTATAATAAAGTAGGATTTGCAGATATTGACGGCTGGGCGAGTCCGTTTATCACTTATTTGGCGGCCCATAACGTTGTCAGTGGTTATAATGATGGTAAGTTTATGCCAAATGCAAAGGTAACACGGGCAGAATTCCTCACCATGCTCTACAATGTGCTCGGTGAAGCAGAGTTAGTAACGAGTACACAAAAGAGCAGTTTTACAGATGTTAAAGCCAGTGATTGGTATGCACCGTATGTGGCTTGGGCAGCAGAAAATGGTATTGCTTCTGGTACAGGCGACAAGCGCTTTGAGCCAAACGCTGTAATTTCAAGAGAGCAAATGGCAACCATGATGTATCAATTTATGGCGCGATACGAGTTGACGCTGGAGGCTTCTGAGAAAACACTTAACTTTAAGGATCAGGATCAAATCAGCAAGTGGTCTGCAGAGGCTATAGGGTATTTACAAACCACTGGCGTTGTCAGTGGTTCGACAGAGGGTAATTTCTCTCCAAAGGCCAGCAGCAAGCGCTCTGAGGCATCAGCAGTTATAGCGGGATTCATGGAGCGAATTGCTAAGTAGTATGATTCATTAATGAACAAATTAAAGTTCTTTTCAGTATGAGAAGGATGCGTTTATTCAAACGCATCCTTCTTTTTCTTGGTTGTAAGACATCATATATCAGACAAGAACTAAGGAAAACCCTTAGTTGTAATAGGGAAACCCCAATTTAGACTCCGGAGAAAAAACTGTACACTATGTTTAGTATAGTGAAAACGGTTGCATAAATGACGTTCGTATGAGGCAAACGTCAAAGGTATTTAAATTGGGAGGTTCTATGAGAAAAATTACAGCTATATTGTTGATGATTGTCATGATTATTAACAGTGCGCTGATAGTCTTTGCGGATGATTCAGCGGAAATAGAAATCAAATTTGAAAAAGTAATCACGGGTCAGGCAACTTTTGATGCAGATAGTACTCCGGGTTACGACGCAGATGGCGCGAATAACACGATTCGCACACTGGATAGCATTAGTTATGAAATTCACTACAGTGTAAAAAATGAAAACCAAGTTGCAAGTGGGGCTGCAATTCGCAGTACATTGCCACTTGGTTCAAACGGTGAAGTGATTGCGGTATGGGATTCAAGTTTAGAGACAATGCCGAATATGACGCTTTCAGATGGCGGTAGAACTTTTGAATACCAACTTGGTGACTTGCCGGGTGGCAGTGCCTATACCTTTGCACCAAGTGCTAAAATAGTGGGTGAAGCAGCTCATGGCGAAAATTTGCCAGTATATGCGGAGTTCATCACAAATAATTTAGGTCAAGCAAGAACGGCAGTTCATACGAGTGTTGTCAGTGCACTTCCAAAGGTTGATTTAAGCATTGATACCAATAGAGTAGAGCAAGTCCGGTTGCCTTCTGGTGAATGGGGCTACCAAATTGGTTATAGTATCACGATGGGTATTGTCGGCGGTGTTGGCGGTGAAATGTTGACAGGCGATGTGAG
Organism: Acidaminobacteraceae bacterium; assembly: GCA_041753235.1. Taxonomy (GTDB): domain Bacteria; phylum Bacillota; class Clostridia; order Peptostreptococcales; family Acidaminobacteraceae; genus JBGSUZ01. Next base: position 2,054 of record JBGSUZ010000060.1, on the reverse strand, counting down.
TTTCGAAGCAGACCTTTCCCAATTTGGCATTCCAAATGCTAAGTTATATAGCACGAGTAGTATGAATGCTGCAGGTATAAATGGACAGGGTTATGTGGTAGAGGCTACACCATATGGCAAACTAGGCATAGATTCGAATCCACTTAAATGTGTAGCAGATTCAGGTACAGTGAGTGTTAATCAAACTAGCCCTGGTGAGAATATTACCTTTAACATTAGTGGAATGAACTCAACTGGAAATCACGCACCAACATTAGCAAGAAATGATTCAGCACTGGCGAATGACAAAACAATCATTTTCTCAGGCTATTTAAGTTTATTTGTTGCTCAAGAAGATTTAGTGGATGGTCAGAACCCCACAAAAATAGAATTACAAAACTTAAACCTTACAGGCCTTAGCGGAAGTAAAAACTTAGGAACTGGTAATGAAGAAAATTTAAGTAATAACCTCAAACAATTTGACCTAGAAAAGCGTACCACTGGAAAAGGTGAAGTTGGCTATAGAATAGATTATTCACAGAATGTTGACCAATATGAAAAATTGCCAACTATGACAACATTCACTTCTGGTGACGGTACTGTTGTAACTGGACAGCCTTTTGCATCGGCATCCTACATTTATAACTACGGTAAAATTCCACTAACGGAAGCCGTACTTATTAATAAATTTGATCCAAAGGTAATGAAGCTATTACCTCTAGCAAATACAGGGCTACCGTACAAAGCAAGCATTAACGCAGACAGTTTAGACGATTGGGAAATAGCTTATGGTATAGCAAATTATGCTGATTACGATGCTATGGAAAAACAAACCGGTAATGATAGCGACTCAGAAGGTGGTATATGGTATACCAATCTTGCAGACGCTGAAAAAGCTGGAGCTGTTTCTATTGTTAGAGTTAAGCTAAAGTCAGGAAAAGAAATGACAGCAGGGACTTGCCTAAACTTCAAATTATCTTTTGAGGCAACAGGCTCAACTTTAAGCGAAATAGTACCAGTTTATGCAGCTGCAAAAGCGAAGGAAGTAAACAATGGCATTTGGAATACAGGTGGTTACCAAGCACTGTCAAATAATAATGCAGGGCAAGGTCAAAGATTATTTATAACGGATGTGTTAGCGCGTATTAAAAAAGATACAGCACCAGATCCAATCAACAGCATTCTTATGACAGACCAAGAACAAACAGTGACATACCGCATAACGCCTACGTTCACTTCGAATCCTAAATTAGGACCAGGGGTTGTAGCTCAGTCAGTCATTGTAGAAGACTATATGGGCGCGGGTATGAACTACGTTGCAGATTCGTCTAATATTGCACCAGAAGAGGTTAGAAAAGAAGCAGACGGTTCTACTTATTTAAAATGGGTTTTAGGCGATGTATCTCTTAACAGTGTCATGCCAGTTATCCAGTACATGGGCGCATTAGATTTTGATTTGAAAAATCAGACCGTTCTTGACAACAAAGCGGTCATATCTAGCAGCTCGGATGTGAGTTCAGAGTTAGTTAGAAGTTCAAAATGGTCAATCCGTGTGACAAACAACAGAGCATGGAGCATTAAAGAATATGTAAAAACGCCAGAAGTAGAAATCAATGAACCTATTGAGTTTGTAATGCAATATGCGAACTTCATAACACAGGACCTCAAAGGACTTGAATTTATTAGCAAAATGCCAAATACAGCAAATTCTAATTATACAGGAGGACTTTTGTTAGAAGGTCTTGAAGTATCTAATGGGGAGACTGTATATGTGACTACAGATGCTGCTGACAGTATTCAAATAGAACCTTTAAAAAATACAAATCAATGGACAGCTTGGGATTCGTTCGATAAAACTAAGCGCAACTTAGTAACAGGCATTAAAGTAGCATCAGATGTATTGCCAATGAATACGGGTACAAGATCAGTTGTTATTAAAATGATGCCATCCGCTAATCAAGGTGGCGATGTGTATAACCACCAAACCGGTGGTGTTAATGAAACCGTGACATTGCCAATTAGCTCGAAATTAGTTACTGCTAAGGTTGTATCTAGTAAAATAGGGCAGTACGTAT
>JBGSUZ010000059.1:0-3389 GCA_041753235.1 Acidaminobacteraceae bacterium | reverse complement strand
ATTTAAAATATACACATGGTTATGGTTATGTAGCAGCGCCAGTAAATGACGTTGAAGGTAATGGCTTACCTATGTTATTTGTAAAAAACATTCCACCGACAACAGAAACCTCACTTAAACTGACACGTCCCGAAATTTATTTTGGCGAAAAGACAAACCATTATATTATTACAGGTGCGAAGGAAAGTGAGTTCGACTATCCTGCTGGCTCAGAAAATAAGGAGACCCGTTATTCCGGTAAAGATGGCGTATCCCTTAAGGGAATCAATCGATTCCTATATGCCATTAAAACAGGTGATTTGAGACTATTCTTATCAGGTAATATTACAAACGACAGTAATATTCTCTTATATCGTAACATTTATGAACGGGTAACCCGTATAGCGCCATTCTTTATTTATGATCAAACACCGCAATTTGTGGTGAATCAAAACGATGGCAAGCTTTACTGGATTATTGATGCCTACACAGTCTCTGCAAACTACCCATATGCACAGCGGTATAACTTTAAGGGTTATGGTGTCAACTACGTACGTAACTCAGTTAAGGTTGTTGTAGACGCTTACGATGGCACTGTGGATTATTATCAAGTAGATGCTGAAGACCCAGTAGCCAACACTTATGGACGTATTTATAAAGGACTGCTCAAACCAGTATCTGAGTGTGATCCAGCGCTATTTGAACACTTTAAATATCCTAAAGACCTTTTCAAAATTCAATCTGAAATGTACCAAACTTACCATGTAGATAACCCTACTGTATTTTATAATGGTGAAGACGTTTGGTCACTTGCTAAGGAGAAGTACCTTTCAGAGACACAAGTTTATGACCCAAGCCATGTTATGTTCACGCTCCCAGGTGAAAAAGATGCTGAGTTTGCTTTGATTCAGCCATTTACACCTAAAGAGAAGGCAAACATGTCAGCACTGTTAGTCGCTAGAAATGATGGCAAAGAGTATGGGAAAATGTACGTCTTCCAGCTTCCTAAAGACAAAACAGTAGATGGGCCAATGATGATTGAGTCCAAAATTGACCAAGACTCTACTATCTCACCACAGTTCACACTGTGGAGTCAGGAAGGCTCTAATGTCCTCCGGGGTAATGTGATGATTATACCAATAGAAAACTCTATTATTTACGTAGAGCCAATTTATCTTAAGGCAGAGAATGAAAACAGCATGCCTGAGGTCAAGCGAGTGGTTATGGTTTATAAGGAACAAATTGTCATGGAGAAAGACATAAAGACCTGTCTGGATAAAATATTTGGTACAGAACAGGCAAAAGCAGATGCTGTTTTAAAAGCGGCAGAGGAAAGTAAAGCGGCTGAAACTGGCAGTGAGACGACACCAACTGTAAGTAATGTCATCACACTCGAAGAGGCAAAAGCTCTTTATGATGAGCTACAGCAAGCATTAGATAAAGTTAATCAACTCATACAAAAAATAGAAAAGGGTTCCAAATAACCCGCATAAGTTAAATAAGTTTGAAAACCGTCACCCAAGTGACGGTTTTTTTTATATGAAAAATATCCAAAATTAATTCAAAATATGCGCTAAAAATGGTTTCATATTTATAACAAATTCTTTATGTAATTAAATAGTAACCTAAATGAAATAAATGTATAATATTAATTGTCAGAACGGCAATAGTTGTACGGTTATTTGTCTGATATCTGACAAGTGTAAGGGAGTTGTATTATACAAATTCCTTAAGCCATCTATTTTCAAAATTGGGGAGGAAGAACTAATGAGACACAAAAGAAAACTGAGTTTTACTTTGGCTCTCATCATGATGTTAAGCGTATGCTTCTCAGCGCCTATTAATGGCTTTGCAGCAGCAGATACTAACAACATGAAGCTGACAGTACTAGGTACTAGTGACATGCATGGAACCATCACTTCTTGGAGTTATGAAGGCAACACAGACACTAAAGACAGAGGTCTTGTTCGTGTAAAAACGGCAGTTGACAGCGTAAAAAAGGAAAATCCTAATACGCTTTTAATCGACAACGGAGACACAATTCAAGGTACTATTTTAACAGATGATCTTTACAACAAGGACATGTCTGTTAAGAATCCAATGATGGAAATGATGAACTACATAGGCTACGATGCGATGACGCTTGGTAACCATGAATTCAACTTCGGATTGGACACAGTTGAAAAACTTAAAAAAGACGCTAAATTCCCTATCCTTGCTGCAAATATTTACAACAAGAAAGACGGCAAGAACTTTGCAACACCATATACAGTTAAAACTGTTAATGGCGTAAAAGTTGGTATTCTTGGCCTTGCTAACCCAGGCATTAAGTCTTGGGATGCTAGTAAAGTGACTTCTTTAGAATTCAAGCACATGGGTGAAGAAGCGAAAAAATACGTAAAAATTCTTAAAGACAAAGAAAAAGTAGACGTCATTGTTGTTTCTGCCCATTCAGGTCTTGATGCAGATTCACAAACAGATGGTAGCGACATGGCTAGACTTATTGCAGAATACTGCCCAGAAGTTACTGTAATGATCACTGGTCATACACACAAAGCTGAAACAAACACAATTAATGGTGTGCTTGTAACATCACCAACATCTACTGCAGTGGACATGGTTCGCTTTGACCTTAACCTTACTAAGGTAAATGGCAAATGGACTGTAAAAGATAAAGCAGCATCATTAATCGATCTTAAAAAATTAGACGCAGAACCAGGTGCAGTTAAAGTTGCTGAACCTTCACACACAAAAACAATGAACTTCCTTAAAAATATCATTGGTAAAGCAACTGGCGAATTCCAACCAGATTCAGAAATACCAGGTATTCCAGAAGGTCAAATTAGAGACACTGCAGTTATTGATCTTGTAAACAAAGTACAAATGTACTATACAAACGCATCAGTTTCAGCAGCAGCACTTTTCAAATCAGATTCAAACCTCCCTTATGGCGATTTGAACTATGCAAATATCTTTGACATTTACAAATACCCGAATACGCTTATTGGCGTTGAAGTAACTGGTGAGCAACTCAAGAAGTACATGGAGTGGTCAGCTGCATACTACAACACTTACACACCGGGTGATGTTACAATCAGCTTCGATGAAAAAATCAGATCTTACAACTACGATATGTTCGCAGGCGTTACTTACAAGATTGACATCAGTAAGCCAGCAGGCAGCAGAATTGTTGACCTTAAAAGAGGCGGCGACGCAGTTAAAGACACAGACATCATCAGACTTGCAATCAACAACTACCGTTACGACGGTTTAAAGAGACTTGGCATTATTACTGAAGAAAACAATAAATACTTCGAATCAGATCCAACTGCACTTCGTTCATACATCAAAGACTACATTGCTATGAACAAAGTGATTAGCCCAACAGTAGACAACAACTGGTCTATCAC
>JBGSUZ010000058.1:0-9798 GCA_041753235.1 Acidaminobacteraceae bacterium | reverse complement strand
GTCAACCTATTGCCAGCGAATCTATGTGGGAATCTGGCTTCAATTAAACTTGAACCCCTTGGAAAAACCAGTAAAGAAGTGAGTTTTAACTCTAAGTGGGGTCTGTATGTTCCAATTGAAATTGCTCAAAGTACAACCTTGGCTAATGGTTATCAAGTTTATGGTGCCAATGCGCAGGATCGACTGCTATTAAGAACTTTACTGGAGACACAGCCAGAAAGCATCCATTTGCTTTACAAGCCATCACCAGTAACGGGGGTTTCAGAGTGTCTGGCAGAAGACAACTGGGATTTGAGTCAATGTGTTCTAATGAAGAGCAACTTGTCAATAGAAACCCATATGGGGCCTGTTCAGTTAAAAAATTTAATGGCGTTAGAAGCAGAACCTTCTTATAACTTTAGCGCTAATCTTGAACCAGCCAATTATAAAACGTTCTTAAGACTGCTTTGGGAATGTAGTGTGGTTGGTGGCGGGGGCTACCAGCTGATTTTAAAAAATGCAGGCGGTGGCGCTTTACCCGAGAGTATTTTTGAAGACGACCAAAGAGGCGTTCTATACTTGTTAGTCATTGCCTCTGGCTATCCTGCAAATAGAGCGGGAATCAACTGCACAATGACGCTCAAAGAAGAGACACAAGGCGACCCAATCACTTATTATGAACAGTTTGACGAATCTAGAATAGACTATCAAACGGCCTTCCCTGTAGGTTCGGTAGGCATACAACTGGAAATTGAAGCACCACCAGAGACGGAACTGCCTACTGCCGTTGAAAGGACAAAAGAAATTTTCCAAATAATTGGGTATCAAATTCATGACAATGAAGACTATATAGGCAGTCATGAATCGATTCCGCTAGTGCCTCAAGGCAAGCTCGAGAACCCAATTTGGTATTTTGAGCCGATTGTACCCCTCTATAAATACGTTAAATCTGGGAATGGGTCTATTTACGGAGGACTAGGCAAACCGAGCGAAATTGATTTTGACCTAAGAGACATTTTAGGCAATCGAGGACAAATTCAAGGCTTCTCAGTAGACATCACTCCCCAGTACAATGACTTCCTCATCGGACTACATGAATGGCCCTATCAATCGGTATATTATCAAATAACAGGAGCGCCAACAGCACCAATGCTCACCATTACCTGTGCGCCAAAGTTCGATGAAAAAGAGCCTATCTTAGAAGCATCTCTCAATCAGCTTCGCTATGCCTATACGCAGTTAATGCAGAGCGACATACAAGTAAACGTGACTTCCTGTTTTTTAGGCGAAGACACAGTACAACTGGCATTACCGGCGTTGACAAATTATTTGAGTCAGTTAATACAGTACGGCGAACAGCAGGCGCGACCAATGCCACAGAACTTTACAGGCGTATTCCCCTTATTAATGGGAGGGAAAACTGCCGTCAATTTACCAAATCAAATTTTCCAATTAACAACAACGGTAACCATTGTTCGAACAGCTTTTTCAACAAATATAACAAAGGCAAAACAAGCGGTGACAAACATAGCGCCGTTTAAGGACGACTCGAATACCTTTGTAGATCTGGTGGAAAGTGCAATTCCAAACCTAAGAATTGCTCAAGGCGATGGCAATAACAACAGCCTATTTGGCGTTTTATTCAGCGAACAGGGTGCCATTCAACAAATTGCAATTAGTCCGTATTCAATTACGAATACCAAAGGTGTAAGCCTTAAAGTACCAGAATTTTATGCACTAAAACCCCTTAAAAATCAATGGATGACCAGAACTTGTACTGTCTTTGACTTTAACAATCAAGGAATACTTGACATGGTTAATGGCAAGCCTGTTGAACGGGTTTTCAGCAATATAGACATGGAACTATGGGCAAATAGCTTTTTAACCGATGTTGAACAAACACTGAATTTGGCTTCAAAATGGATGTGGCATGACACTTGTAAGGGCATATTTGATTCATTCGTTGAAGGCAAAAAAGTGCTGGCAAATGTGATTTCCTATCAATTAGCACCTCTAAGAGCGGGCGGTTTAGAAGTTACCACTGAGCTAAGAGACAGCCTTAAAGACAAATTAATGCGCTCGCTTTCAAACGGTTATCAAATTGACTTAATTGCACGTTACCAATTAAATGCAAAAACTGCCCAGAACTGTCGCATGACAGTCAGTGAAGAAACTCAAAACACAGACGCAACCATGCAAATGGGCAAGATTATTGTAGAGGACGGCGCGTCTACCTATAACGTGTTTATAAACGCAAATGCAAGTGGACAAGCAAAATTGTCCCCAATTGTTCAAGCATCTATCCAAGAAATTGAGTACGACATTGAAGACGTAGAAAATGAATATCAAAGTTCAAAATGGCTAAGACTTTTCCATCCCATCAACAGCGGCGAAATTGATGGGATTCAATTAGCGCTTTCATCAGACATACCGTTTCCAAATGCACTAAAACGATGTCCTTTATCACCAGTTATTCCAAGCAACCGCAGTGTGACGAATCCATCGCAAAGCATTGCAGACATGCTGCGCTGGCGCTATGAGGTCGTATGTGACTGTGAACCATACACCCAAGATGCGTTGTATTTGAATGTCGCATTCGGCTGCCGATCAAGGTTAAGGTTTATGTGTCAAACACGAGATTTATTTGACGTTTTGGCACAGTACACCTATATTCGAGGTGCTATGTTTGAAAAGTTAAACAGTCAAGATGTAGATCAGTTTAATCAAGGGTTTGCTGCATTCTTGGAACTTTTACAAGAAAGTTGTATAACCTGGCAGCAGTGGCTGAATATACCATCGCTACGAATGGCTGAAGCCCTAGAAGAACGACTTTATAAGTGTATGATAACAATGGACCAACCAACAGCAGAACCAAAGTCTCTAGACGGAACAGAGAAAATACTTCAAGATTTAGGCGCAGCAATGCCTGAGGTTCAAGCATTGAAACAGACAGAGACCCAAATGGAACTGCAAGTCTCAATCGATGGTTTGCCACTCTATGACTGTCATACGGCAACTCCATCTGTCCAAGTCGTTCGAAATGAAGGTCTGCTTAGTAATTGGCAGGTAAATGAAGCCTTTATTTACCGAACTGAAATCGTCTCAAGTTTCCCAGTGGAAGCTACCTGTGTCAATTATAATGAAATAGTTGTTGGTCATGGGAAGTTAGCAACTCTGGCAGATTATCAAAAAATGATTCAAGATATTTGGACAGCACTCGCATTAACTGGTGTTAACCTAAATATGAAACTAAGTGTGACCTATGGTTACAGCTTAATTCAAGGTAAAGCAACACCAATTGTGAGACTGCCAGTAACCCTATATCTAAACATTTTAGCCGATGGTTCTGCCAACAATAACATTGCTCAAAATTTATACAATTGGTTTAGCAGTGGCAACCCATCTACCAACTTTGCTCATTATCAATTTGACCTCACAGTCTATGGTGAAGATGATCAACGTACTTTGTTGCAATTGCAGCAATTGATTTACACCCTAGATTAGTTTCAATTTACTTTTAGTAGCCCCACTCAGTATGGATGAGAGGGGCTTTTTTCGCTACTGAGTACACCTTAATAATAATGGGTATCATTTTAAGGGTAGTAGACTCATTTTAGTAGAGTTGAGGTGGTGTCAGTGACTAATCAAGAAAGTTGGCATTTGTTTATAGCACCGTTATATTTAGTGTCAAAAAAAGATGGTAAAACAACTGGATCAGACTTTAATGCTGATAGCTTAAAAAAAATGATTATTAAAGACAGTCGCTTCAAATTGAAAGAAAAGCGTTTTGGCATCAATTCACCTGGCGACTATGGTGTGTTTCAGTATTTCTTCAAAGATGTCAGAAAATCTATCTTTTGGTATGAGGGGATGTCGGATGACATAGAAGATACTATTCAATTTAAGTTAAACGTTTCGGATGCATCATACAGTGCAAATGAAGAACCTGAGCCTATTGGGCAATTGTTGTTGCGTATCATTGAAAGTAGTCAAGGGCAAATGGTATTTGAAGACGAGGTTCAGCTCGATTTAATGGATGTAGATATTACAATCTACAAGTTCAACGTTGGGCATGTTAGTTTTCTCTGCAGGTACCGGCATCCATATGAGGGCCCGAAATCAGAAGAGAGTTTTTACCAGTATGTTCTAATGATTAACGATCGACTTCGTCGTTTGTACTTACCTTGGTTAGCGCAAGGGGTGGAAAATGTTCATATAGACGATATTGAAGGAAGAATTGAAGCGCAAGTTGCTGGCAATGCGCCATATCATGATATTCGAATTTCTATAGGAAAATCTTTTAGTAATAAATTATTTAAAGAAGAAGAAGATGTGATTTTAGAAGACTATCAAGCTTGTTTACAGTTTGAAGCATTGAACTTTGAAACGGGCAATAAGCCTTCTTTATTAGAAGCGGTATTAGGACAAATGGAAAAGCCGAGCTTGAACTGCTCGTTTGAGCTTCTCGATGATAACCGTATGTTTACGGTAGCCTATATTTTGGTTGATAAACTAGATAGTTTTTTAGATGTCAAGCCATGGGGTAATCTTGAATCTCTGAATTTATCTCAAAGATGGCATAGACTATTGACGGTTGACAGTGCCAATCGAACAATGATTACAAGCTACGAACCATTGCGGTTTCAGACGGTAAGAACATGTACCTATCCGCGGTGGATTGATCCAAATGATCCTGAAAATTCGTCAATTTTTGGATGTACGCGCCATAGCTTTATTATGCTTGGCAGTCGGCGTAATTATCATTTCAAAAAGAACTTACGAAATAATTTTTTACATCAATATTGTGAAATGGCGCGTTTAGTATTAGCTCAAAGTGCTGTTATACAGCGTTTTGGAATGGAAAATTATAGACTTTCAGGTATGGTGACTAGAAACGAGTCATCTGAACAAAATTGGATTTTTGACGAGGCAGTATTCAAAGAAGTTTCTCAATTTAAACAGTCATACAATGACTTTATCAATCGACTTTATTTTTCTGATATTACCTCACAAATGCAAGGCACAGAACTCTACAGAATGTTACAATCAAAACTTGAAGTGCCTACTCGGTTAACGGAACTTCGCGATGAAATCAATCAGCTGTCAAATCAATTAGAAATGCATCAGAGACAGAGTCAGGAGAAAAATATCACTCAGTTGACGCGAACCACAATTATGCTTGGGATAATGGCATTTGTGGCAGGGGTTTATGGGGCTAATTTCATTGCAATGGATCATGGGAAAATGATAGTGGATTTTCAAGCAGCGATGTATTTTGTACTCATATGGGCATGCGTATTATTTGGAGCTGCGGCAGTCACTGTCATAAGCGGAATACCGTTTGCAATAGGTAATGTATTTTGGCGGATTATTAGGAAAATAAAGGCTAAATAGCGTGGGATGATTCATCCTGTCGAAGAGGGTGGCAATAAATCAATTTGAGAGCCTTATATAAAATAATAACCCTGTAAAACTGTTTGAAATACAGTTCTACAGGGTTATTTATTTATTGGTTGATTAAATATTTATTCGATTCTACACGTTGAATCTAAACAAAATAACGTCCCCATCCTTAACCTCATACTCCTTACCCTCAAGTCTTACAAGACCCTTGTCTTTAGCTGCAGACATAGTGCCGTGCTCAATGAGGTCGTGGTATGCGATCGTCTCTGCACGAATAAAGCCACGCTCAATATCTGAGTGGATTTTACCAGCAGCAGCAGGGGCTTTAGTGCCTCTACGAATCGTCCAAGCTCTAATTTCCTGTGGACCAGCTGTGAGGAAAGAAATAAGGTCAAGCAGGTGGTAACAAGCTTTTACAAGTTTGTCTAGACCAGCTTCGTCAAGACCAAGGTCTTGAAGGAAAGCAGCTCTGTCTTCGTCTTCGAGTTCAGCAATTTCTTGCTCAATCTTTGCACAAACCATAACCACTTCAGCTTTTTCAGATTCAGCGAATTTACGAACTTCTTTAACAAAGTCATTTTCGCCACCAGCCATAATGTCGTCTTCAGATACGTTCGCTACGTAAATGATAGGCTTGTAAGTAAGGAGTTGGAGTGAGCTGACAAACTTTTCTTCGTCATCGGTAAAGTCCATTGTTCTAGCTGAAAGACCTTCTTCGAGGGTCTTTTGAATATTTTCAAGAATTGCAAGTTCACCTTGAGCGCTCTTGTCGCTTTTAAGGGCTTTTCTAGTTTTGTCGATACGTCTTTCTAAAAGCTCCATATCTGCAAATATGAGTTCCATATTGATGGTTTCAATATCGCTTAAAGGCCCGATTTTACCTTCTACGTGAACAACGTTCTCGTCTTCAAAACAACGAACTACGTGAACAATAGCCGCAACTTCACGAATATGACCAAGGAACTTGTTGCCAAGACCTTCGCCTTTAGAAGCGCCACGTACAAGACCAGCAATGTCGTAGAACTCAATAGCAGTCGGTACAATCTTTTGTGAGTTGTAAAGGTCTCTAAGCACTGGAAGTCTCTTGTCTGGTACAGAAACGACGCCTACGTTCGGCTCAATTGTGCAGAAAGGGTAGTTGGCAGATTCTGCGCCTGCCTTGGTGATAGCGTTAAATAAAGTAGATTTGCCGACATTTGGCAATCCAACGATTCCTAATTTCATAATATCTTCCTCTCATTTATCAAAGTGGACTTACTACATTTAATAGTAAGTTAATTTCGTCCGAAAACATACATACCCTTGATATTATAATCGAAGGGATGAAAAACATCAATATAAATCCATTTTTCTAAATGAAAATCATTTGCAATAAGAAACGAAGCATGTTATAATCAAACTGGCTTTTTAATTTACCGCGGCATTCTCAAAGTGAAAGGGCGAGCGAACTGTAGGCGAACCTTATATTTTTGGAGGTAATGAAAAATGGCTAAAATGATGGGACCCAGATTTAAAAAATGCAGAAGCTTAGGGTTAAATGTTTATGGACACCCCAAGGCAATGGACAGATACAAGCAAGGTGACTCAAGGGCAGACAAAAAACTGTCTAACTACGGGCTTCAACTGCTTGAAAAGCAAAGACTAAGAGCCTATTATGGCGTTATGGAAAAGCAAATGAGAAATTATGCGACTAAAGCGTTTAGAAGCGGGGAGCACCCGGGTGAATTTTTGCTTAAAACACTGGAACTCAGACTAGACAATATGGTCTATAGGGCGGGTTATGCCAGCTCTATTCGTCAGGCCCGACAAATGGTGGTTCACGGTCACTTTTTAGTTAATGGTAAAAAAGTAGACATACCGAGTTATGCGTTAGCGGTGGGAGATGTGATTATGCTCAGAGGAAAATCGCAAAAGATTGGTGACTTTAAGGTGAATTTTGAAGGCCAGCCGAGTTCGGTTTACCCGTACTTGGAGAAAAGTGCGTCTGATTTTAGAGTCACTGTTTTGAGAAGCCCTGAACGTAACGAACTGCCTATACAGATAAATGATCATTTGATTGTTGAATTCTATTCGAGATTGAATTAGCAGGTAAATCCTGCTAATTTTTTTTAATTCCGAGTGAACCTATGGTATACTTAGAAGTATTACACCTCAATAACAATTGTGTAATAGATACAAAAATATAAACTAAAAAGGAAATGATAAAACATGATAGACGCGTTAAAAACCATATCCATGGCAGCGCATGTTGATTTGCATTTAATCAAATCGAAGAAGTTTAAAACTGACCTTGTCAGTGTGTACTTTTTAAGACCGCTCACGAAGGAGGAAGCAACGCTGAATGCTCTCCTCACAAGAATTCTAGACAGGGGCTGTGCTAAGTATCCAAATGCACAGGTGCTCAATCAACACCTTGACGACCTATATGGTATGTCGCTTGTCAGTGACGTGTCCAAAGTGGGAGAACGTCACCAAGTTCAGGTCAAAGTTCAATTCCCTAGAAGTCCAATCATAGGCAAAAACTTAATGTCGGACGGCTTGGAACTGCTTTGGGAGACAATTCACAAACCTTTAGCAGCGAACGGAAAATTCCAGCAGTCCATTTTTGACATGGAAAAACAACAACTCAAGCAGGAAATTGAGTCAAGAGTCAATGACAAGACAACTTACGCCATTGACCGGGCGCTAGAAATTATGTGTGAAACAGAACCCTACAGGTTCTATGCTTATGGAGACGTGGACTACTTAGAAACAGTGACCAATGAGCAGTTGTATGCACATTATCTAAATGTGATTCAACACTCTAAAATGGACTTTGTGGTCATGGGCGACTTTAATTTTGAAACGACGGAGAACTTGATTCGTCAGTATTTCACAGAATCTGTTACGGACATAGTTGCTGTACCGGAAGAAGTGGTACATGTACCAATTACATCGATTAGACACGCTTCTGACGTGATGAGCGTTCAGCAGGGCAAGTTGATTGTTGGCTACAGAACTTACACAGACCGCAATGACCCTATGTATTACCCTATGCAATTATTCAGCACTATTTTTGGTGGTATGCCGAGCAGCAAACTGTTCATGAACCTCAGAGAAAAGGAAAGTCTTTGTTACTTTATTGGTAGTAAAATAGACAAACTCAAGGGGATTATGTACGTGGTAGCGGGCATTGACTTCGACAAATTTGAACTTGCGAATGAGTTAATAGACGTTGAATTTGAAAACATGTTAGCAGGTAGTTTTAACGAAGAGGATATGGATATGGCAAAAAAAGCTATTATTACGTCGCTTAAGTCTATTAGTGACTACCCGAATTCCTTCTCGAACTTCTACTACAATCAATACATGCTGGCGGACCCAGTGGACATAGCGCACTACATTTCTAATTTTGAAGCGATTACTAAAGAGCAGGTCGTTGAGGCGGGCAAGCGCGTTCAAAAAGATATTATCTATTTCTTGAAAGGGAGTGAAGTCAATGCATAAATGGGAAATCATCACCGAACCAGTGATGGACGAAGCCGTCTACAAGCACCTTCACGCCAGTGGTCTGGAAATATACTTTTTACCAAAACCGGGCTTTACTAAAAAATATGCCTATTTTGGCACGAAATACGGCTCGTTCAACAACTGTTTCGTTTCAAATGACGAAATGGTTTGCATGCCGAAGGGGATTGCTCATTTCTTGGAGCATAAAATATTTGAGGATTCAGAGCGCAATATTTTCGACAAATTTGCGGCTTTAGGGGCTTCTGTCAACGCGTACACAAGTTTTAACGCAACAGTCTACCACTTTTCAACCGTGGATCAGTTCGATGAGGGTCTTGCAGAACTCCTACGCTTCGTTCAAAGAGTCAATTTGACGGAAGAAAATGTAGAGAAAGAAAAGGGCATTATTGTACAGGAACTTAAAAGTTATGAAGACGACCCAGAGTACATGGTATTCTTCAACCTCCTCAAGGCGATGTATGGTGAGCATCCTCTCAGAGACGATATTGGCGGCGACGAGGCCAGCGTTCGCGCAATTACCAAGGCGCAGCTTGAAGCGTGCTACGAAGCCTTCTATGCACCAGCAAATATGGTGCTAATCATTTCAGGTGACTTAAATGAAGATAATTTACTTGAAACGATTGAAAGAGAATTAAGCGAAGCTTACTTAAGTCGTAAAACTGCGGTAAAACAACCGCTTCCAATTGAGTCTTCTGTCGTGGCTATGGCTTATTCTGAACTCAATTTTGACGTACCAATGCCACTCTTTGAAATGGGCGTGAAGGGTAGATGTCAGTTTGAAAATAATCAAGACGTTATGAGCACTGCTATATCGTGCAAAATAATTTTAGATACCCACTTTGGCAAGGGTTCTGATTTTTACAAGCAACTCTATGAAGAAGGGCTTATTAATAGTAGTTTCGGCAT
>JBGSUZ010000057.1:0-3648 GCA_041753235.1 Acidaminobacteraceae bacterium | reverse complement strand
GCTTGTGTCAGTTTCATGGTCTTAAGGTAGCTTGACAGCTGTTTAATAGCGTCTACAGAGTCTTTTAGGTTCGGATCTCTATAGGTACTGAACTGAACATTGCCGTTGACTCTTATGTCCATACTGCCGCCGTACGCGCCACCCTTCATACGTATTTTTTCATACATATAACCTTCGCTAATTAACTGGGCAAATACCATATCTTTTCCTGAAACCGTCTCACCAATTTGATTCATATTGAAGCCCATTTTCACGTACTGCATTTCAGACGAGAATATAAGGGCAGTTTTTTGCGCCAAAGGTGTCAAATTCCACTCATTTACAGGTTCTTTGGTAGCGCTCATGCTCGCCATTAGCATCTCAGGATTGTTGCCTATCTTTGCAAGGCCTGCTTCATCTGAACTGACAGAAAGGAGCATGTTATTTTGATTAAACAACTTTTTATAAATACTGTCTAAATGCCCTTGAATCTCATTGTAATGAGCGTCAAAGTCATCATTTGCAGCTTTTAGCGCTTCATAACCTTTGGCGTAACGCAGCCCTTGTAGTTTTCCAGCACCAGACAATGATTCTTCAAGTTTAGCACCAGCCACTTCTGGTGTTGAATGTGCCTTCTCGTCTTCAATAGCTTCAACCAACTCTGAAATTCTGTACTCAACCAGACTTTTGCTCTTCATATTAGAGCTTGTCAGAATTTCTTTGAAAATCTTATACACAGTCTCATCATTGCCCTTTAAATAAGTCGTTCCCATTGCGTATATTGCCTTACATTTACCCGGTTGCTTTTGGTCATCTAAATATATGTCTTGATAATAAATATCGCTCGTGCTCTGCTCAATAAGATTTTGAAGCCCTAGGAATCTGTAAGTCTTCGTATTGGTACTTCTCAATACTGCCGTAAACAAATCCAAATACTTAAGTTCTTCCTCGGTAAGAACGGACATATCAAACAGCATATTAATATTGGAAAGCCCTTTCGAATCGACAACGTGTTTTACCAGCTTCCCACCCATTTTTTCTTCAATCATCATTTGATAGTCGTTCTGGAGGGTGTCAATGTCTGCCAAAGTCAAGCCCGGCAGTTGGTTGACACTTACCGCATCATTAGGCTTGTTCTGCCACTTGTCGAAAGCTTGAATATTAGCCTTAACAGCCTTCAAGTCTTTAGGCGAAAGTTTATTGACGCGTTGACCAAGCTTTTGATCAATACGCACTTGTAATTTTTTCATAAAATCCACATCTGGTTCAAAGGTTAATTTGACCACATGTGTGTTGTCCAACAAGTACTTCTGAATTAAACCTTCAAAATACTTGCCGCTCACTTCTTCTCTCTTAATTTGCTCTATTATATCTATTTCATTGAGTCTCTTAGTAGGATTGTCGTAACGTGCGAAGTCTGATGCAATCACAGTAATAGCTGTCTCACCGCGGTTTGCGCTGGTGAGCGTATACTTGCAGCTAATTTCGTATTGGTTGAGTACAGCGACAAGTCTTTCCTTATTGACGCCTTTATTCACCATATTTTCCAATGCCATTTGAATGGTTTCGTCAAGCTGCTCCATTTGAGACGCATCGACACCTTCCATAATAAAGTTGAACATAGGCTGATAAAAATCTTTATCTAAACCGACATAAAGATTATCATCGGCTTCCTTCACCATTTTCTTGTATACCAATGAAGATTTTGGGTCACCCAATAATTGTGCTAAGATAGACAGACCTATAAGATCCTTTGTATCTGCTTTATCTATTTTAGCACTCCAAGTCAAAATACTGTCTTCCTCTGCGGTTTGACCCGTTGACCCCGGATAGGTGAAGTGATTCTCCTTCGGCTCTTTAAACATTTCTTGATACTTGTCGTCTATAATGGCTGTCCCCTTGCCAAATTTACTGTAGTATTGTTGGTTAATAAAGCTCAAACGCTCTAAAATATCCATTTTGCCATACAGTGTAATACAGGCATTTGAAGGTTGATAGTACTTTTGGTAGGTTTCAACTAGGTGTTTATGGCTTAAGTCCAATATAGACTCTGGCGCACCTCCAGAATTATATCTATATTTCGTATCTGGATAAACCGAACTTGCCATTTTGTCGTAAATAGTCGTGTACGGGTCGGAAAGCGTGCCCTTCATTTCACTATAAACAACCCCGTTAAAGACTAGTTTTCCAGTCTTTTTGTCAACTTCATAGCGCCAACCTTCCTGTTGCATAATCATAGGATTCTTGAGGACGTTTGGTGCAAAAACCGCATCCATGTAAATGCCCATCAAGTTTTTAAAGTCCTTGTCACTTTCACTTGCTACAGGATAGAAAGTCACATCTGTGTCCGTTAAAGCATTCATATAAGTACTTACAGAACGCTTTCCCATTTCAGTGAAAGGCGACTTTACCTTGTATTTTGCAGAGCCTTCCAGAACGGTATGTTCAATAATGTGATTAACCACAGTCTGGTCAACTGCAGGGGTTTTAAAGGCGATGCTGAACCATTTATTGCTGTCCTCATTTTCAATATAGATTAGCTGACCGCCATTCTTCTCATGGACAAAAGTATACATCTCTGCATTCAAGTCTTTCGAAAAGTTCTTAGCGTTCAGCTTAAACCCATGATAGGTCTGACCTATTGTCAAATCTGCGGTCGTCGCAGTTGTAGCAGAAGTTGTAACACTTGTTGCATTTGATATTTGACTATCTGCAAAGGCAGTTATTGGACCACCTGACTGAATAATAATACTACCCGATAAAATAAGCGCCATCAGCTGGCGCTTGCTAAATTGCTTATACATGCTGTATTCTCCTAACTTCCTTGTATAAAAACATCTTTATATAGAATACAGTATTATTGAGGATTTGTCTTTATGTTTTTGTTTTGGTGGGGGTTGGGGGTTGGGAAATAGGGCATGAAAACATTCAATTCATATAATTTGACTTCATGTACTTTAGAGTACTTTTCTAATATTTCTTTTTTTCTCGTTATTGGAACTTCAAAATTAAGTGTTCTAATCCCATAACATTCTCCTAGATTATCCGCCTCATTCAAAAGACTAGTTGCAACTGCACTTTGTTGGTATTCTGGCAAAACACCCAAGTTCCAGATGGCACCCCCCAGTTCACCATCTAAATAACATGCTTATTTACAGTTATTTACAGTTCTTTTCAATTTCTATTTCAATAAATCCTACTATATGACCATCTTCTTCTGCGACTAAATCAATTAATTCATTATCATAAACTGGCTTTTTATGAATCACATCATCATAATAAGAACTGTCGTAAAACGATAGCAGCCTACATCTTAGCCATTCCTTTTCATCAATGTCTTTATAATCTGAATTATCATAGAATCTCCTTAAATCACCATAAGTGGTATTTAAGTTATTATGAAGGTTATAAGCCCCACTGCAATTTTCCGTGAAAAAGAAATGTGTCTGTGGGCTTGGAATAGTCCGAGGTCTGATTATGCTAATCAACTCAGCTCCTTGTGTTATAACCCAAAAATGCCAAAACGCTTTAAGGTATGTGCCTCTACATTCGCGACTACTTTCAAGAAAACTTTTCTCATATTGCTGAATTAATTATTAGAGTACTGCTCTTAAATTTATTCATCTCCTGTTACCAACAAGCTACCTTCTCTATGTTTTCTATATTTTT
>JBGSUZ010000056.1:0-3372 GCA_041753235.1 Acidaminobacteraceae bacterium | reverse complement strand
ATATCTGTACAATTGATTCTCAGCAGTATTTCCATTTTTTAGTTCATCACACCAAATAAAATTTCTATCTGCTTCTTTCTCATCGTGAGTAAATAAACACTCTTCTTCCATGTCAAAAATTTCAAATGCATACTTGGATTTAGAAAATAAGCTTTTCTTTAATCTAACTGAATTTATTCCAATGTATTTTTCTGTAACAAAAGATATGCAATTTAGTGCAGTTGAATCTATTGTCTGTAAACACTCTCCATTCCAATTACAAATACATATAAGCGAATTCTTTTTATCAATAAAATGCACTATAAAACCATTTGGTGAAAAATAGATATCTTTTAGCATTTTTTCGGTCTTAATTTCAATTTCGAAAGGCATTTCAACTTGTTCATTCAATCTTGTAAACGTATTATAGTATGCTAAATAAGATTGAAAAATATTTTCTGTAAAATACTTTTTATTTACTCCAAATTTTTTTAGAACTAAGTATATATTTTCACTTGCAAGTTGATAGTTCTTTTCAAAAATTAGACACTCAATATACATTAGCTGTAACTGTATATCATAAGGCTTCTTTGAAATAGCTGTCATAATTAATTCTTTATATTTACTAAAATTTCCTTCCCTTAGATACATCATAGCTTCAATTTTAGGCGCTTCAATTAAAGCATCTAGTTTTCTTATTATTTCTTGATTTTTATGTTCTAATAATTCTAAATCATTTGAGAAATTTTGGAATTGGATGTACTTATAGATTAATTCAATAAGGTTATTTAATTCCATAAGACTTACCCTCCTCTATTGATGACTTCAAAGACTAGTTGTTGCAACTCTACCCCTACTTGAACTGCTACAATAGGGCAATTATCAAAAATCATCTAATTTATCTGTAATGACTTTAGACCTTTGGATTAAGCAGAAACTAACCTCTGTCTCTTTCAATGAAAAATACTGTCGCTATGAATTGAAATATGAGCTAATCCAACTTCGAAAAATAAGGAATATTCCCATAAATCATTATACCCACCACAACATGTTGTCACGAAAATAACAACAATACTCTCTCAAAAAAAGAAAAAAGCCCCATATCAGAGCCTCGTTTACTATTGCCATATGCACTAACACCCACCCCGCCCATCAACCGACAAACGCTTCACCATCGCCTAAACCACCTATATCAGGAAACCGCACAATACAAACGCCACAACGCTTCACCACAAACAGCATTATGCACCTTCCTCATACAGGCAAACTCCCAGAGGGACCCGCTTTGTTGCGTTTTTTTGTTTACCCCCTCAAGGCCCGGCACGACTCCACCGCCACCTTCTCCCCCTCAAAAAACCTAGACCACTCCACCCCAAGCAAAGCCCCTAACCGCTTCGCCACCTTAACCGATGGATTCCTACTCCCCGCCTCGATCATCGTGTAATACGACCCCGTAATTACATTTTGCAAGTCAACTTACAACATCTCCTATCAAAAAAATAAGACTCTATTACGAGCCTCATTTCAACACACTACTCTACAATACTAAGTTAGAAATACATTTTGATTACTAATTTTCTGCTATTGCGTCCCCATATTTTCATAATCTTGATTTTGATTTAGCTCTACAGTTCCATTTTTAAACTCAATGTTGAACTCAACTGCATATAGCTCATAATTTTCTTTCTTTTCTCGGTAAACTAAACGCTCCGTCATAACCGGCATTTCTTTTTCAATAAATTCTTCTAAGCTAGAAAATTCCTTAGGAAGTTCAACATCATAACCTAATGGCAGCACCACAAATTTATTATTTTCAAGAAGAATAATGTTTTTAAATGAATCAGATGACATTTCTATAGGCAAATTTCCATGGTTTTCAACTCTTATCCAAAACTTTAAAGACGGTATACCACCTTCAAACCCTATTTCATATAGTTCATTATTATTGCCACCTGGATAAAGAACTACCTTAACATATGGCATTCCATCAATATGCTCTGTCATTTGTAGAGGACATTTTTTCATTTCTACATGGTCAAATACTGTACCAAAACCTCTTTCACCATGCGTAACATTACCAGTTCCATCTAAGGACAAAAGCAATTTAGTGCAAAATTCTGAGAAATTATTTCTGGACCAGTTTAAATCAACTCCATAACAATCATCAGTATAAAGGGCGCTGTAAATCTTTGAAATACAAAATATGTTCGTATCAGTGCTCCTCAACATAATTCCACAGCCTTGACCATCAAACTGGACGGAACCATCTTCTCTCATATAAATATCGAGATCATCTATAGGTTTTGCTAATACCATGCTATTGGTATTTATAGTATCCTGTGTTGTTTCAGTTCCTATTTTAAGCAATTTTATTAGGCCTGTAGAAGTATCATCATTATCATATCTTAGAACTATACCACCAGTAAAGTTGAGAAGATTAGTGCCTTTCAGAAGTTCCTTTAAAATGGCTATACTCTTTACATCATTCTCATGTAAATCAATAAAAATGATTCCACAGCTAAAGCCATTATTAAGATGATTGCGTAACTCATTTAACTCACTTAGCTTGTTAATCGCTTCTTTAGCTGTTTGACTTGAAAGTGTGGATTTTACTTCATAGATAGCCTTCACATATTTTGCTGGTATTGCTCTATACTTTCCTTGCTCACTATCATCATAATTACCTTCAGTCCATAAAACTGGAGATTCAAGCTTATCGTATATGATAATGTCATAATGGTATAGTTTAAAGTTATTACAGTATATATCTGGGATTATATATCCTGAAGTAACACCATATTTCTTCGGTAAAAGTTCAGATAACCATTTCCTTATAAAAGCTTCTACTCCGACTCCATGAGCAGTCTTTAACGGTCTATTTCTTGTTTGCTCTTTGATCCTATCAAACTCTGCTAGTATTTCTTTTCGATTATTTAAAAACTCTCTCCAGCCAGCTTGCCCAAAACATTTGTCCACCCAAAACGCCCCTCACATAATTTTTTATGAATAACATCATTCCTCACTTCACATTTTACACCCACCCATAACGTACTGCCACGAAAACAACTCAATACACTCTCAAAAAAAGTAATAAGACCCATTTCTGAGTCTTGTTTACTTTTGCTATAGGTTTTTAATGTCTTTCTTGGACTGCTCACACACTGGTTTGTCGCTTACCTTGTTTGTGCTTTCGTTACCACAGAATATACAGTCCGTCTTTTTAATTTCCAATTTAATCACTCTTTTTCCTTATATTTGTGTTTATCGTATCAGAAAATCAATTTCCATACAATATATAAGTTTCTTTTTTATGGAATATTTTTATATTAAAACAATTCATCGGGCTAAACTTGTTTTGGAGCAGTTTAAGACATACTAGTTGTATATATGTCC
>JBGSUZ010000055.1:0-4640 GCA_041753235.1 Acidaminobacteraceae bacterium | reverse complement strand
CCTCATGGGTTACTTGGATGAAGGTTCTAAGCAGAAAATTGAAGGCGTTAAAACAGAACTCTCCAAGGCAGTATTTCAGCTAAAGGATAAGAATGAGCTGAATGGCAAACTATTGGAGCAGTCACTGGACATTGTACACCTGAACATGGAACTCATTGCGAGTTTAGATGCGGATGGACAATACACCAGTAGTGCAGTGGACACACAAGCAAAAATTAAGCAAAATCTATTCGATGCGAAGATATAGGGAGGAAGAAAAATGCCATCTATATTTGCAGGTTTAAATATTTCGGTACAAGGCTTATTTGCACAACAAAGGGCGTTGCATACAATTTCACATAACGTAGCCAATGCCAATACGGAAGGCTATAGCCGCCAACGTATTGATTTTCATGCGACTAATCCAGAAGTGCTCCCAGGAACTTATGGTATGTTAGGAACTGGCGTAGACGTAGAAGCCGCCAAGCAAATTCGGGATGAATTTTTAGATTATTCGTTTAGAGGTGAAAATTCAAGGTTAGGTCAGTTTGAAATTTATGACGACATTTTAAAAAATATTGAAGGCGTTTTCAACGAACCCTCAGATGCCAGTTTTAGCAAATTAATGGACAATTTTTACGCATCCTTGCAAGAACTCAATAAAACACCAGAAAACCAAACTGTAAGAGCACTCGTCAGACAGCGAGGCATTGCCCTTGCAGAAGGCATTCAGCATATGACAGAGTCCTTAAAAAAAATGCAACGGGACACCAATTTTGAGCTTGAGGTATCCGTATCAGACATAAATGGTTATGCTCAGCAAATAGCGGGTCTCAATAAAATCATTTACAATTCAGAGCTCAACGGTGGTAAGGCTAACGATATTCGAGATCAGAGAAATTTGATTTTAGATAAATTATCTAAAATTGTCAAAATAGACTATTACGATGATTCCAAGGGCAGATTCCACGCCCTTGTCAATGGGCACGAACTGGTTGACCATATGACGGCAGACACGCTTGTGGCAACACCGCGTACAACACGACTCAATGAAGACGACGTGGACGACCTCGTAGAACTTAAATGGGCTTCAGGTTCGGATTTTAGAACTTCAGAAGGTTCAATTGCTGCTATCTTTAACATGCGTGACAATATTGAAGGTTCCAATAAAGGAATTCCATACTATGTGGATAAACTCAACGAGTTTGTAGACACACTCGCAACTGAAATGAACAACATCCATAGTAGTGGATACGGCTTGAATGGTGAGACGGGACTCAATTTCTTTACATTTGATGAAAAGACCACTGCAGACTACAATGCTTACTTTTTATCGGAAGGTCTCAATGGCGGGCCTCCAATCGATGTTACCTCATCAGTTACCTCAGGTATTGATACGACCACATCTCCAATAACCGCAGATGTAGAAGAATCTAACGCGCAAATCATTAGAGATAACATCAATAAGATTCTAAAGAACAACCCAAGTTATGAGAAAAAGTCGGTCAAATTAATTAATGGCAAATACTACGTTACGGACAGACTCAAAGCTGACCGCGTGACCATTTCTAAAGATATTGATAAGGACCTCAACTCCATTGCAGCAGCAGATAATTCCAATACCATTCCAGGTAAAGGCGCTAATGCGTTGAAAATGGCAACGAGCCGACATAACATTAAGCTTTACAACTGGGGTAGCCCAGACGACTTTGTCAAATCACTTGTTACCAACCTAGCGGTAGATAAGCAGGAAGCAACACGACTATTTACCAATCAAACGGTTCAAATAAAACAAATCACAGTCAGTAAGGATTCTATTTCAGGGGTTTCATTAGATGAAGAAATGTCAGATATGATTCGTTTCCAGCAATCTTATAACGCCAATGCCAGAATGCTGACGATGTTTAGTGAACTAATAGAAACGGTAATTGGACTTGTAAAATAATGATTTGAGAAAATGTGCCCTAGGGCCAGAAGAGGTGAGTCACATGAGAGTAACCAACAGCATGCTGATTACAAACATGCTATCGAATTTAAATAGAAACCTAAATACCATGAGCAGGAAACAGGATGAACTGTCAACTGGTAAAAAAGTCATTTTTGCTTCGGACAATCCAGTTGCAGCCGCAAAAATACTCAAATTTAAGACAGACATAGCGGACATGGAGCAGTATAGTACCAATACAAGAGATGCGCAGGCTTGGTTGGATGCAACGGAGTCTACAGTTGCAGAGATGGGCAATGTGCTTCAACGCGTCAGAGAGTTAGCGGTTCAAGCGGCGAATGGAACGAATACAGCAGGTGATACTCAAAAAATAAAAGAAGAAATCCTGCAGTTGAAAGAACACTTAATTTCCTCGGGTAATTTCAACTTTGCAGGACGTTATATTTTTTCATCGTCACATACGGATAAACCGCTTTTGGATAAGGATGGGAAATATAATATTCCAATTACACAGGAAGATTTAAATGAGAAGCCTGTAGCGGTCTATGAAGTCAGTGTCAAAGAGCGTATGGCGGTGGGAACCCATGGTTTAGATTTATTTGGGTTTGTAGCAGATACAACCGCTTACCAAACAAAGATGCCTGACGCTTCTTCAACTAACGGTAAAGGCGCTCAAAAAGCAGCTATTCAGGTAGACTTCAGCCTTACTAATGATTATTCGGCAGATGCGGCAACGACAGTGACGGTTGGCGGTACGCTTTATACGGTCAATAAGGCCAGTCTTAATGGGTCTATTGTTGCACCACTTGACCCGCAAGCGGTACTGGATTTGTTTAGAACTGCATCAGATGGCGTAGCAGGCAAATTGTCGGATGAAGCAGATGTTTATTTTGACTCTAATAAAAAATTAGTTATTCGTTCAAAAGTTGTAGGTGCTGCAGACAGTGTTAAACTTTCAGCATTTAGTGGTATGAGTAACCCTATGAATGTGACTGACCCAGCTACAGCGGTAGCACTCGGAGCGGTGACAGACAATGTGCCGGGTACAAACAGTATTAACGCGACAGTCACTTCAGGGACTAACTATGCTACGGCAGACCTACCATCATTTTTAGGGAAACAATTTATCATGACTTACAATGGATTGACAAAGGCGATAATGATACCTAACACACCAACAACGATAACTACAGATGCGCAACTTCAAACCGCAGTGCAGACTGAGATTGATACGGCTTTTGGAGTAGGTAAGGTGGCTATTACAATAGCGGATGCGGCGCCAATAAGCTTCACTACTGCTATGGCTGCAACTGACCCCACTAAACCGCAGTTACGTATTCAACCAGTCAAAGGAGAGACACCAGAATTGATAGATGATTTGAACTCCTTTATTACAGCTTTGGATACTGCAGATAAGACGGTTTTAGGCCAAACACTTTCAAAGGTGGATGTTCACTTAGATAGGATTTTGGCAGTTAGAGCAGATATAGGAGCAAGAACTAGTAGGATTGAGTTAATTAATGCCAGAATTGCAGAGAATAGTATTACCTTTACTCGCCTCCTTAGTGATTCGCAAGATGCAGATATGTCTGAAGTTATCATGCAACTAAAGAACGCAGAAAATGTATATAAATCTGCACTTTCAGTTGGTGGTCGAATAATTCAACCCTCTCTTTTAGATTTTTTAAGATAATAAAGAAGGTGAGTTTATGAGAATTGTCATGCAATCTCAAATGGCACAGTTGGGGATACAAACGAAAAATGCGCAGGCGAAACTTCACAATGAACAAGCAGTTGTAGAAATTGAGACGACGCCAGCTCAACTTAACATGAAGACTGAATTGCCTAAGATAGAAATTGATCAAAGTCAGTGTTTTTCAGAAAGCGGATTAAAAGGAATACTGGAACTTTCAAATGAAAATTCAAAAAATGCTGTACAGTTAATGTATTCGAGTATTGGGCGTATTGTTGAACAGGGAAATCAGTTAACTAACTTTTATGAAGGTGGAAATGCAATAGCAGATCAGGCTTATTACAATGCATACGATCAATTTGACAAAGAGTTTAATATGGTTACTATGCCTCAATCAAGGCCTAAAATTGCTGTTAGAGAAGGGTCTGTTAATACTAATTATTCAAGAGGGACATTAAAACTCAGTCCACGTCTAACAAAACCTGAACTTGACTATACACCTGGAAAGGTAGATATTTATCTTAAGCAGAAGAATGAGCTACGCATAAGTGTCGAAGGTCAAAAGTTTGATTTGAAGGCTTAATCAAAAAAACGAAAGGAATTGCACTGAGCAGTTCCTTTCGTTTAATCAGGAGGAGGATTCTATGTTAATCAATACGGAAATATTAGGTGAAATTGAATATGATGAAGAGGATGTATTTGAGTTTTCAGAAGGATTATATGGGTTCAAAAATTATACTAGATTTATTATTATTGACATGAATGAGCCTGAGTTACCATTTTATTGGTTGCAGTCATTAGATGATGGGCATTTATCATTTGTATTAACAAATCCATTTTTATTCCACCATGATTATGATTTTTTATTACCTGAATCTGTAACGGAATCTTTATCTATAGATTCGTTAGATAATCTCTTGATTTATTCTTTAGTCGTTGTAAAAGAAGAACTTGAGCAATCGACTATTAATTTAAAAGCACCCTTGGTAATCAATTCTAAAACACATCAAGGCAAACAAGTAA
>JBGSUZ010000054.1:0-8148 GCA_041753235.1 Acidaminobacteraceae bacterium | reverse complement strand
GTCATTTTTTATTTGGGGGCTATTTTGCAACAGCCCCATAAAGTTTCTTCTTTAATGTAAGAAAATTTTATATCCCCTATTTTTGCAATAAGCTTAGACTTCTTCTGTTTAAACTAAAAAAGCAGGTTACTGAAAATGATTTGTCTATCATTTCCAACAACCTGCTGCTACCGCTACTTACTTTGAAAAATTGATAATGGTCTTAATAATCTGCTCCATGTGTTCCACGTCTACCTTGCCGTCCTCATCCGGTGCGAGCAAACATTCCATGGCATGGTTTTCCATAATCATAAGTCCAATCTTGTGCATGGAGGACTTAACCGCAAGCACCTGTAATAGCACGTCATCACAGCTCTTCTCATCCTCAAGCATGCGCTCAATGCCGGCAATATGACCTTTCACGGTTTTTAATCGGTTGATCAGTGCTTTTCTTCTCTCGTCCATTGGTGAATCCTCCATACGATTTTATAAGTCTTGAATCTTAGATAAACAGATTGACGTCTGCGTCCTCAGCTTCTCCAAGGTAAGTCGCAACACCACCAAGGTTAACACCTTCAATTAATTCGCTCTCATGAACGCCCATAAGGTCCATAGACATGTTGCAGGCAATCATATTGACACCGTTTTTAAGCGCCATATCAAGTAACGTCTCTAACGAATCAACATTCTTGTCCTTCATCAGTTTGCGAATCATAAGTGGGCCCATACCGAACATATTCATCTGTGAAAGTTTAAGTTTCTTTGTTCCTCTTGGAAGCATCATGCTAAACATTTTGCCCATGAAGTCCTTTGGTGCGTTGACTTTTTCGTGTTTCTTAATAATATTCAGACCCCAGAAGGTGTAGAACATCGTTACCTTACGGCCCATTGATGCGGCGCCGTTAGCTATAATCAGGCTGGCAATTGCCTTATCTAAGTCATCGCTGAAGACGACCATGGTTTTATTGTTTGGTATGCTGTGAATAGCATGCTGCATTGTTGGCTCAACAGTACCCTTCATAATGTTGGCGTAGAAGTTCTTGTCTGCTTTGCCAGAAGCCATGAGGGTATGTCCTACCTTCTTACACCATGTTTTAATGTCCGTCGCAAAACCCGGGTCAGTAGCGGTAATTTCTAAAACATCGCCATTCTCCATAAGCTCAAGCGCTTGATGCACCTGCATGATTGGGCCAGGACATTGCAAACCACATGCATTTACTTTAACAACTTTTCCCGACGGTTTCAAGCTTCTGTCTACAACATCGCCTGAATCTTCAAAGTCTTTTGCCGGCAGTTGGCAACAGCTGCCCGTGTTATTACCATCTATTTCTTCATTTTCCGCACCGCAGTAGACCTGAGAATAAGTCGTATAACCGCCGCTGAGGTTTCTTACATTCTCAAAGCCGTGCTGCTTGAGTATTCTAGCGCCAACATAGCCTCTGAGGCCAATCGCACAATAAAGAATGATTTCTTTTTTAGGGTCCAGTTCACCAAGGCGCTCTCTGAGACTGTCGAGTGGAATGTTGGCAGAGCCTTCTATAAAGCCCATATCGCGCTCAATCGGTTCTCTTACGTCTACTAAAATTGTCTTTTCTTTATCTAAATTGACCACTTCATAATAATGAGCAACGCCATTTTTGCCTTTCATAATATTCTCAGCTGTAAACGCCGCCATGTTGACAGGGTCTTTAGCCGATGAATACGGTGGTGCATAAGCCAGTTCCAAATCCATGAGGTTCTTCACTGTAGCACCAAAACGCAGTGCTGTGGCAATAACATCGATACGCTTATCTACGCCGTCGTAACCGACGATTTGAGAGCCAATCACCTTACCGGTTGTCGGGTGGAAGATTAACTTAAGGGCCATTGGAATCGCACCCGGATAGTAGCCCGCATGAGATTTTGCGTGAATAATAGACACTTGATAATCTGTACCAATGACTTGACCCATGCGCTTGAGCGTCTTTTCGTTCATACCAGTACTCGCCACTGTTAGGTCAAAGACCTTCGCAATAGACGTGCCCTGGGTGCCGTCATAGGTTTCCATGTCACCGCAAATATTGTTGGCACAAATTCTACCCTGTTTATTCGCTGGTGCAGCGAGCGGAATCATCGTTTTAAAGCCACCCATGAAGTCTACGACTTCAATGGCGTCACCAATGGCATAAATGTTCGGGTCAGAAGTCTTGAGGTACTCGTCTACCACAATGCCGCCGCGCTCGTTGACCGTCAGGCCAGCCGCCTTAGCAAGTTCAGACTGCGGGCGAATGCCTATAGACAAAATAACCATGTCCACTTCTACTTTGCGACCGCTTTGAAGGGTAATGGTATTGACCCCGTGGTTGTATTCGAAGGACTTAACACCATCTTGAAGAAGTAATTGTACGCCCTTTTGTCTCATATGGTTGTGAACTTGTGTTGCCATTTCAAAGTCGATTGGCGCCATGACTTGGTCAGCCATTTCCACTAAAGTCACGTCAACGCCTCTGTCATAGAGATTCTCTGCCATTTCAAGACCAATGAAACCGCCGCCTATAACCGCTGCCCGTCTTGGCTTGAGGTTGTCTACAAAGCCCTTGATCGCGTCTGTGTCTGGAATGTTCCAGAGGCTGAAAATATTTGGACTGTCAATGCCCGGAATTGGCGGTTTAAGTGGTACAGAGCCCGGTGAAAGAACAAGGACGTCGTAGCTTTCGTCGTACTTCTGACCTGTACTGTGATCGATCACTTGAACTGTTTTTTCTTCTTTATTAATTGACAGGACTTCACTCTTAACGCGAACGTCAATGTCAAAGCGGGCTTTCATCGCTTCAGGGGTTTGAACGAGCAGCGCCGAGCGCTCTGTAATGGTTTCGCCGATATAGTATGGTAGGCCGCAGTTGGCAAAGGAGATGTATTCTCCCTTTTCAAACATGACGATCTCTACTGTTTCATCATTTCTTCTGAGTCTTGCTGCGGTACTGGCACCACCCGCAACGCCGCCTACAATAACAACTTTTTTACGCACTCGATTATCCTCCTATAGGTTCAAAAGCCGCGCCTTAACACGGTCCATTTTTAATTATTTAATCTGTTCGCCTGATTCGTTGAACTCTGGTTCGTCCTTTGGAACACCTTGACAGTTGACGCAGTTAAGGTTTTTCGTGTTTGCTGGGCCGCAGTAAACGCTGGCATAAGTTGTATAACCGCCGCTGACGTTTCTCACGTTCTCAAAACCGTTTTGCTTGAGAATTCTTGCCCCAATGTAGCCACGAAGACCAATTGCGCAGTAAAGAAGGATTTCCTTTTTAGGGTCGAGTTCGCCTAGACGTTCTCTAAGGTCGTTGACCGGAATGTGCACTGAGCCTTCAATAAAACCTCTTTCTCGCTCTTTTAAATCTCTCACGTCTACTAAAATTGTCTTTTCAGGATCGATGCCAACCGCTTCATAATATTGTGCGACCCCAGTCTGGTCTTTTAAAATATTCTCTGCAGTAAAAGCAGCCATGTTGACAGGGTCTTTAGCCGATGAATACGGCGGCGCGTAAGCCAGTTCCAGTTCCATCAACTCTTGAACAGTACCCCCATACCGGAGGGCTGTCGCAATAACGTCAATCCGCTTGTCAACACCGTCATGTCCGACAATTTGAGCGCCGAGAACCTTGCCGCTAAGGTCAAAGATCATTTTAATCGCCATCATGGTCGAACCCGGGTAATAGCCTGCGTGCGACTTCGCGTGGATAATAGACACTTGGTAGTCTGTACCCATCACCTTGCCACTGCGCTTCAAGCTTTTTTCGTTAAGCCCCGTGCTGGCAACCGTAAGGTCGAATACTTTAGCGATGGCAGTGCCCTGAGTGCCTTTGTAGGCCTCTTTCGCTCCGCAAATATTATTGGCACATATACGCCCTTGTTTATTGGCTGGACCAGCAAGTGGCACCATTGCCTTTTGACCGGTCATATAGTCAGTGACTTCTATTGCATCGCCTAAGGCATAGATATTTGGGTCTGAGGTTTTGAGGTAGTCGTCCACCACAATACCGCCGCGTTCGTTCATGGCAAGGCCAGCTGCCTTTGCAAGTTCTGACTGTGGGCGTATGCCAATTGAGAGCATGACCATGTCCGCTTCAATGGTTTTACCGCTTTGAAGGGTAATGGTCGTTACGCCGTCTTTATATTCAAAGGATTTGACGCCGTCGCCTAGGTAAAGCTGAACGTCTTTATTTCTCATATGGTTGTGAACCATCGCCGCCATTTCAAAGTCAATTGGCGCCATAACTTGGTCCATCATTTCTACAATTGAGACTTCGACGCCTAGGTCGTGGAGGTTTTCAGCCATTTCAAGGCCTATAAAACCACCGCCAATAATGGCAGCACGCTTAGGTTTTAGGTTGTCTACATAACCCTTGACTGCATCTGTGTCTGGAATATTCCAAAGACTAAAAATATTTGGGCTGTCGATTCCCGGAATTGGCGGTCTCAGTGGCAATGACCCTGGTGACAAGACTAAGACGTCATAGCTTTCTTCGTAAGTCTGCCCTGTTGCATGGTCTTTGACCTGAATGCTTTTTGCCTCTTTATTAATAGTGAGCACTTCATTTTGAACGCGCACGTCAATGTTGAAACGGCTTTTCATCGCTTGAGGGGTTTGAACCAGCAGTGCTGAACGCTCCTCAATACTTCCGCCTATATAATAAGGTAAGCCACAGTTAGCAAAGGAAATGTATTCCCCTTTTTCGAACATGATAATTTGAGCACTTTCGTCATTTCTTCTGAGTCTGGCAGCTGTGCTGGCACCACCTGCGACACCACCGACAATCAATACTTTTTGAGCCATGAGAAATTCCTCCATTTTTTATTGTTACCCCCTACCCCTAGGGGGTGGCTTTTTCTTTCAATATATATTTTACCCTTTACTTTGTCAAGTTATTCTCAAAATATTTATAAAAAAGAATGTCTTAAATGATTACACTAAAGTTTATGAGCTAATTGTCAAAATGGCATCTCTGATATTACTATTTTTTAGTATGAAATAGCAAAAAAACCCCTTCTTGCAAATAAAGTCAAGAAGGGGTTTTTTGCTATTTAAGCATTTCAAAAAATAAGTCTAAAGATGTTGTAACTCGTAATAATAAATAAAACCGTAAAGAATAAAACTCCAAATTTATAAAATCTTTCTTTTCTCAAATATAATCCAACGCCTATTGACAATAGACAGCTAGGTGCAATTGCAAGAGTCAAAAGTGTCTTATCAAAACCTATCTTGAAATATATTATTCCAAAATATACAAAGTACAACAATAATCCAGTAATAATTTGAATAAAGCTTTTATTTTTCATACTTATTCACCTTTATTTCACGACAATTTTATTTTATTGAAGTCTAGCTCCAAAAGGTTGATAATATACACCTTTATTGACTGGATCAACATACCGTGCCACCATAACGTATGCACCACATCCTTTCGCATTACCTTCCCATAGCTTTCCAGAGATAAAACCAAACATCGCTACTTCAGCTCCAGCAATACCCGCAATAAAAGGTCCTATTCCAGGAATAAACCCTGTTGCTACTCCACCTCCGCCAAAAATCGAAGTTGCTTGAGCAAATTGAGCAGCCTTTACGTTGCAATCATAAGCATTGTAGTAATAATTGAGACCATACCACTCCATTGTAACCTTAGTTACACCGCCAGATGCAGCCCTCATCATTTTAGTTTCTAATGCTGAATTCGCTTTTAATTTATTTCCTTGAACGACAATATCTCCACTTTTAATAAGTTGATTTGTAGCTTGTGTAGCTGCTATTAAATTGTCAACTATTTCTTTGTCAATCACTTTATAGGCATTTGAATCAATACTAAAATTTCCACTTTTATCTCTTTTTAAATAATTTAGTTCAATAACTTTGATAGCCTCTTCATATTCTTTAGATAGCGATTCTGATTTTAGATAACTTGCGTTTTTTTTCACATTGCTTGAGCTTGCATACGAAGGTATAACAATCCCCATCAGCATACATAGCATTAATACCAAACTTACCATTTTTTTCATTTAAACAATTCCTCCTGTCAAGTTAATATTCTGAATATATTCAAAATATATATTATCATATTTTTAAGTTTATTGCCAAATTATGTTTTTGTTGTAAAATAAAATATTTAAAGCATGATTTTATTATTTTAAATAATTATATCTATCAATAATGACTTAATGTTGTTCTTTTTTATAAACTAGTATAGACATTTATTAATAAATAAAAAGTAATTCACTAATTTAAATATCGCATCTGTTTTTTACGTTCTAGAAGTTTGGGTATAGGTGAATCAGAAAACTTATGCCCTAAAATAAAGACAGCAGGAGGTGAGCCATGCATTCTATTAAATATAAAATTGTAGCCGCTGCAGTTGTGCTTTCCTGCCTGCTTTCTATACTGATTATTGGCTTTGCTCAAATAGGCTTTCATGAGCTTGTTTACAGCAATGCACTTGAGGCAAATTCCAGCTATTTAATGAGTGTTGCAGAACATATTACTTCAGAGGTCGACACGGTTATACGACCTACCAAAATTTTGACAGAAGTCATTCGGGATCTGCCCTTAATTCAGCAGCCCTTCTCGAAGGACGACAGTTTTGAGGCTTGGCAGCAAGCGCTGGCGCCTTTTATCGTCGACCAATTTGCCGTGTCTTCTCCGACAGAGAGCTTAACCTTATATTTTATGGATTCTAACGGCAGCATAGACCCACGATGTTTATTCCTTAACGATGCCAACCAAAATGGATACCTTGACTACCCAGTTATTGCCATTACAGACTGGGATGCTGCTACAGCTGAAACACTGCTCAGAAGCGGTAGATACCCCGAAGGCATCTGGCTGTCTAATGGTAAAAATAATGGCTTAAAGCATTCTGAAAAAATCTACTGGCGCTTAGCACTGCCTATCTATCGCTCAGCTAATGACCAACTGCCTAGCGCTATCTTAGTGCTTAAAGGGCCCTTTTCACTGTTTTCTCAGCATTATCCCGTACATCCAGCTGACGATAACCCCGCATTAGCTTTTTATGGGACTAATGGCGAGTTTTTATCCAAAACAGACTTTTTTCCTTTTGACGACGTGGCAAGCATTAAAGCCAATGCGGGTAAAAGGCTGACTGACCCTGGCTCTAAGACGGATTATCTACTCAAACAATTGCCGGCTCTTGATGGCAAATCCTTTACAATGCTGAGCAAAACCATGGACACAGGCTGGACCTTACTTTACGCCTTTCCTTCTGAACGTTTTGTCAGCGCTTATCAAAAAAACCGACAATTCGCTTGGATGATTGCAGGTTTATTTGTGCTGATTATCACTATTTTTATACTCAAATTTGCAGACTATCTTGAACTACCCATCGCAGAACTGATTCAGCAATTAGATTCTTCTGTTGGCGCGAGACTAGCACTTAAGGTTTCAGACGAGCAGCAAAGTCGTGGCGACGAACTCGGTATTTTAATGCGTGCCTTTATGCAACTGAGTCAGGAACTAACTAACAATCGCAATCAGCTCTTAGCTTCACAACACCAGCTTGAGGAACAGGTAAATGAAAAAACAGAGGCCTTAACACAAGTTCACAAACTACTCTCTGAGTCTATTCATCGCCTTAATGAACAAGAAGAGACACTTCAAGCACTACATAACCGACTCAACCGAAATCTTCAAGCAATAGAGCTCACCCAGCACCAACTCATTCGCCAAGAAAAAACCTCTTCACTAAAGTTTTTGGCTTCAGGGGTAGCCCACGAACTGAACACCCCTATCGGTAACGCGATCACACTCGCTTCATTCACAGACCATGAACTTCAAGCGCTTACTAAAACACTAGCCACTACGCCTATTGAAGACACAATGGTCTTTTCAAATCGAATAGCAGGTATTCAGGATACATGGGAGCAATTATCCAAAAATATACAACATGCCAACCAAATTATTTCCCTACTTGAAACGATGATTCCGGAAGAAGCCGGAGTTTATACGGAAACCTTCTACTTAGCTGAATTTTTGAATAGACGTATTTCTCAAATGTTGTCTCAATCTACTCTGCCAATTTCCTTAGATATTTATTGTGACAGCACTTTAGAAATTACAACTGACCCTAATCAGCTGGCTATGATGCTTATGCCGCTTGTTCAAAACAGTTTG
This sequence comes from Acidaminobacteraceae bacterium, assembly GCA_041753235.1. GTDB lineage: Bacteria > Bacillota > Clostridia > Peptostreptococcales > Acidaminobacteraceae > JBGSUZ01. Next base: position 11 of record JBGSUZ010000054.1, on the reverse strand, counting down.
GATCATGGGTT
>JBGSUZ010000053.1:0-16965 GCA_041753235.1 Acidaminobacteraceae bacterium | reverse complement strand
CAACGGTTTTGAAGTCCATGACCTTGGACGTGACGTCCCTTGCAGTGCTTTTGTTGACAAAGCCCGTGAAATAGGGGCGCATTTGGTGGGCATGTCCACCCTTATGACTACCACCATGGAGAACATGGGACAAGTGGTTAAACAGTTAGAAACAGAGTCATTGAGAGATAAGGTTATTGTTATGGTTGGCGGCGGACCTGTTTCAAGAAGTTTTTCTGAATCTATTGGTGCAGACGGTTATGAACGTGAAGCTTCGGCTGCCGCAAAACTAGCCAAACAACTTGTCAGCGAAAAACTAAAGCTGAGCACTCAGGTTCTGGAGGTCGTTCATGAATCATAAACAAAGACTTGGTTTGGCGATGAAACGTCAACCCGTCGACCGTGTTCCCGTCATTTGCCCCGGCGGCATGATGAACCTCGCCATAACAGAGGCAATGACCGCAGCCGATGCCCATTGGCCTGAGGCACATACCAACCCACATAAAATGGCCGCCTTAACCAAGGCCGTTTTTACCATGGGCGGGTTTGAAAACTACGGCGTTCCCTTTTGCATGACCGTTGAAGCTGAGGCGCTTGGTGCACCTGTAACCCTAGGCACAAACTGTACAGAACCACGCATCAACGGCTATTTGCTTACATCTTGCAGTGACTTTCAACAACTACAAGCAATAACCTTTGAATCAGGCAGAACACAAACGGTTTTAGAAGCGATTCGCTTACTAAATGCCCAGTCAGGTCAGCCACGAACGGTTCCCATCATCGGCAATTTGACCGGCCCTATCAGTTTGGCGAGTTCGCTCGTTGACGCTAATGTCTTCTATAAAGAGATGCGTAAAAATCCTGAAGCCGTCCACAAGCTGCTTGCATTCCTGACTCAGCAGCTTATTGCTTTTGGAAAGGCTCAACTTGAAGCCGGTGCAGACCTTATAGCCATTTCTGACCCGAGTGGCACTGGGGAAATATTAGGACCTAAGTTATTTGCAAGCTTCGTTGTACCTTACCTGAATGCAATTACTGAGGCCCTTACACCACATAGCCCCCTTGGTACAATTGTGCATATTTGTGGACGACTTGGCCCTATTTTAGCGGAACTCAATCACCTGCACTGTCCTGTACTCAGCTTTGATTCTATCACCAGCGTTAGTCAGGTTAGAGCCGTCACCGACAAAGCCCTTATGGGCAACGTCAGTACCCACACCCTTGAGTTTGGCGAACCCCATCAAATTAAAAACTTGACCCATTCAGCCCTACGTCAAGGAGTCGATATACTCGCCCCCGCATGCGGCATAGGCGCCCGAACCCGCATGACACAGCTACAAACCATGATTTCAGCAACACAGGAGTATCCTTATGCAGGTACACTTTAATTTTAACGGTCACCAGACCATACTGGCACAAATGGGTGAGCACCGACACGCGATTGAAGCCCCATGTGGTGGCAAAGGGGTCTGTGGCAAATGCCTTGTTCGTTTAGTGGATTTCGCAGCGTTGCCCGAGCCTACAGTTGAAGAAGTACACTTTTTGAGCACCAAGCAGTTAGAAATTGGCTGGCGGCTCGCCTGTCTCTGTCGTCCAGAAGGCGCTGGCACGCTGGAGTGGCTAGACAACGCCAACACCCAACATGCCTTTTTAACAGAACGCCGCCCCCAAAAGACACCCAGTTTTGAGGCACTTAAACTTAAAGACAAGCATAAGCGCTTCGGCGTTGCTATAGACATTGGTACAACCACCATTGCCGCCAGTTTAATTGACCTATCTAGCGGAGCAGTTTGCAGCCATGCTTCTGGCTTAAACGCCCAAAAGTCCTACGGATTAGATGTGCTTAGCAGAATTACCCACCAAATTCAGACCCCCGAGGGTATTGAACAACTCCACACTGCAGTCGCCTTGTCACTAGAAAACCTTTGGCAATCTATGCTCACAGAAGCGGCTTTACGCCCTGAGCAAGTGCATGAAATAACCATCGCCGCCAATACCGCCATGCTGCATTTCTTACTTCGACTCCCTGCGGAGAGTCTAGGGAAAGCGCCTTACCATACTCAGCTGAGTCAAGCCGTCTACACTGACAGTGCGTCGCTGGGGCTAAATTTAGGCGCAACCGTACCTTGTTACCTGCTCCCACCCGTTTCGGCCTACATAGGTGGGGACATTAGCAGTGGTATTTTAGAAACCATGCCTCTGCTTGGTCAATCCAAAAGTCTACTCATTGATATTGGCACCAATGGCGAACTGGTTCTCTTTAATCACGGTCAGATAGCCGCCTGTTCTTGCGCAGCTGGACCAGCTTTTGAAGGCATGAACTTAAGTTGTGGCATGCGAGCTGAACCCGGTGCGATTGAAGGTTTTGAACTCACCGAAACTGGTGAACTCGTCTTTAAAACCATCGGCAATTTGCCCGTTAAAGGACTATGTGGCAGCGGTGTCTTTGACTTAATGGCTTCTTTGATTCGCGCTCGCCTGCTTGGTCTAACAGGACGTATTTTGTCTTCGGAGCAAGTACCTTCCGTCTATGCACCTCACATAAGCACCACTAGCGGCAAGCGAAGTCTGCACTTTGAAACGGCACTGGGTTCACTTGCCATAAGCCAACAAGACATAAGACAAATTCAACTGGCTAAAGCGGCTCTTCGTTCAGGCTTAGAGGCACTACTTGCCCACTTTAAAATCAGTTTTGAAGACCTTGACCACATTTGCATTGCTGGACAATTTGGCAGACATTTAAAGGCAGATAGTTTGATTGGTATCGGGCTACTGCCTGAGGTTGTTCGCGAAAAGCTTATCTATGTGGGGAATACTGCCCATGCTGGTGCGGAAACCTGCCTGCTTGATAGCTCAGCTAAAAAAACAGTTGAACAATTAACAAAGCACGTTCAGTATGTTGAGCTCGCTGCACTGCCCGGTTACGAAAGACTCTTCGTGGACTGCCTTAACATCAGTCCACTGACTCATAAAGCAAAATAAAATATAAAAGGAGCGCTAACTATGACCTTTGCCATCCCGAAGGACGAAATGACCCCTTACGAGCGAATGAATGCCTTTAATCGTGGAGAATCCATTGACCGCATTCCCTGCTGCCCATTCACTGGTGAAAGCTTTGCCCCCTATTTTGGTCACTCCATTGCAGCATTTAATCACAGCACCGAGGTCATTGTCGATACAATAGTCAAAACCTTTGAACTGTTCAGACCTGACAATTGCAGCATTGGCCCCGGACTTCACGGCCTGCCCGAAGCACTTGGCTGTACCCTCAGCTTTGCCGAGTTCAATACACCAGCAGTCGTTAAACCAGCTATTACCAGTTACGACCAAATTGCCAGCCTAAAATCACTAGAACCTTACAAAGACGGACGGCTCCATTACTATTTGGAAGCCATCAAAATTGTTCAAGAACGTCTCAAAGGACAGGTCAATGTCGGCAATACCATCAGCGGCCCGTTTACGACAGCTGCCTTTCTCGTTGGCACAGATAAATTTTTAAGAGACCTAAGCAAAAATCCTGAGGGCATTCATCAAATTTTAGAATATACCACTGAGAGTGTCATTTCTTTTATGGACACAGTCATTGACCTCGGTATTACACCCGGCATTGCAGACCCAATCGCTTCTTGTACTATGATTAGTCCTAAACTCTATGAAACCTATGCCCTACCTTATACAAAGCGCTGCCAAGACCATATCCGCAAGCGTACCGGCGGCGGTGGTGCGATTCACATTTGTGGTAAGACTAAAAACATATGGTCCCATATGGTGGCCTCTGGCGTCACTGCCATCAGTTTAGACAATGGCGATGATATTGGCGAGTTAAGAGTCGCCCACGGACATGAAATAACGTTAGTCGGCAACGTAGACCCTGTAGGCGTCATTATGAAAGGCACGACAGAGCAAATTTATGCGTCTGTGGCAACTTGCATCGAAAAAGCAAAAGACAGCCCTCAGGGCTTTATTCTTGCCTCGGGTTGTGACATTCCTATTGGGACTGACCCACAAAAAATCCACGACTTTATAAACGGTGCCAGAATATATGGGCGCTTGTAAAGGTCACGCACCAAAACCTGTCCCAGAAATACTTCAGCAACACTTTAATGCAAGGGACATTCATTTAAAACCAGAGACAATGGCAGGCTTCGCAAAAGCTTGGCACGAAAAGTTGCCAAGTGAGACTATGCCCTCCGCCGCCTTAAGACTGCCCTTTTGTCATACCGTCTTTGCCGAAGCCTATGGTGCAGTCATTAATTACGGCAACTGGCGTCAAGGGCCTCGCGTCACTGGATCTTCACCAGCTATAGACAAACTGCCTCTTTTAACAGAATTTCAAGCACTTAAAAATACGGCGCTCGTCGATCGCAGACCTGTGGTTCTCAAAGCGATTCAATTATTAGCCACAGAGTCCCTTAAACCAACACTAGTTTTAGAAGGGCCCTTTACCCTGCTCACACAGGTACTTGGTATGGAAATGGTGCTAAGAGGCTACAAAAAAGAACCAGAGGCCGTCCACGCCTTATTGGCAGAACTGACCTCCGATTTGATTGCTTATGCACTTGAAGCTGAAACTGCTGGTATAGAAAGCATCAGTTTCGCAGACCCACTGGCTGCTAATGCACTGCTGGGCCCACGTGTTTTTAGCGGCCTCGTCCTGCCGCATTTGCGTGTCTTGTCTACGGCACTTCATGATATTCAAGAACGGGGTATTGCCGTCAGTGTCTGCCCTGTTTTAAAAGCCGACAGCGACTGTTTTCTCACCTGTAAACCGAGCTGTGAATCACTCGACACGCGACCCCTCTTTTAAAGTATCCTCTGGTGATAAGATTACCTGTTCACCAGCTTTTAGACCACTGACAATTTCTACTTGATCATCATTTTCAATGCCCTTTTGAACCACTCTTAAGGCTGACATGCCGTTTTCAACGATGAAGACCGCATCCTGCCCTTGGTGTTCAAACAGGGCTTTTTTATTAATTAGAAGTGTATTCTCATTTTTCAAAACTATAAGCTTAGCCGTCACTTCATAACCTGCTTTAAGCTCAGGAGCAGACTTATCTAAGGCAATTTCAACCGTAACGCGTTTCTGACTAATGCCTAATTCTGAGAGCTTAGAAAACGCCGTTGGGTAAATTTTTCGAACACTGCCGCTTAAATCCATCAGGTTAAGGTCTTTGTTTTCAATCCGCACTTGAGTGCCCACTTTAACCCCCGCCATGTCCTCAGCCAGCACGTCACATTTTAAGTAAAGTAACCCGGTATTCCCTATTTCTATTAATAGTTTACCCAGTTGCAGGTAACTCCCCTTTTCGACATAAGCACTGAGTACAACACCTGCCATTGGCGCCTTATAGCCCAAATCATTTTGTTGTTTTTCAAGCAAGGACAATTTCGCTTTCAAACTATCCAACTGAGCGACATATTGGGCTTTTACATTTGAAGACAGCCCCCTATTCAATAGGTTTAGGTTGCTCTTTGACGTATCCAAATTGGCTTCTTTAGCCGCCAAGTCCAGCAGGGAGAGTCTATAAACCTCTTGACTAACAGCGCCAGACTCTGAGAGCTGTTTTTGCATATCCGCAGTCTGTTTAGCACTGTCATATGCCGCCTGAGCGTATTCTACCTGAGTCTTTGCCTTGTTAATTTCAGAGGTGAGTACAGGGTTCTTAGCTTCGCTGTACTGCGCATTAACCACTGCCATTTGGGCTTTCAAATCCTTAATTTGAAGTGCAGAGGCCTCCGTATCCAGCATCACTAAAAGCTGACCTTTTTTAACCTTGTCACCCACTACAACGTTGACCTGAGTTGCAATACCCGCATTAGCAGCATAGACACTTGAACTGTCCTCCATCTTTACTTCTGCAGTTTCCTCTACATATTGTTCGAGAGTCCCCGTGACTACAGGTTCAGTCGTCACAGCTAAAGGTTTCGTACCCATTTGCATATATAATCCTATTCCTGCTGCAATAACAATTATGACAATAAGCCATCCTATTTTTCGCTTCATCGTTCACGCCTCCTTTAGCCCTTTAGGGCTTAATGCAGAAAACTTTACGCTGTTTATGAAATCCGACTTTTCAGGGCTTCTATAAAATTCATCTTGTAAATTTTCTTTCGCGCTGCCAGCTGTGCAATTCCCACAAATACAAATGTTGCTATTGCACCGACAATAAATATTTTAGGAGAATAAATCGCTGGCAGTGTAATCATGTCGGAACTAAAAGCAGATGACATGCTGGAAATCATGCCTATTCCTAGAGGAATGCCCAGTGCTATGGCCGCCATCGCCATAAGGATGTTTTCACGGGTGACTATTCTAAAAACGTCACTTTTGTCAAAGCCCATGACCCTGAGAGACGCAAACTCCATGCGCCGTTCTGCTATACCAATAATTGTAGAGTTGTAAACGATGGCAAAGCCTAATATACCACCAAAGAGCATGTAGGCGTTTGTCGCCACCACCATCGTATCCAAATACTCAGCGAACGAATCCATAACGTCCCGAGTCGAGCGTACAGCTGAAATATTTTTAACGTCCTTCAAATCCGTTTTGACGTCTGCATGGGAGGCAATTGCTACCCCTGTAATCATTTGACGGTCGGCTAGGAGCCGCCTCATTGTCTCAATTTCCATATAGGCATTGCTGCCCATATACTGCTCTACAATTTGTCCAACTTGAACCGTTACCTCATCTCTTCCCGGAATATAATTCCGAACGCGAATCTTATCTCCAACGTTAACATGAAGCGCATCCGCAAGCCCTTGAGTCAGTATAATTTGATTTGGTTTTACTATCACTTTATTTTTATTCTTGTCCATGAGATTATAAAACTCTGAATCCGTAGTCACGCCAATCACTGAAACCGTTTTTTTATACCAGCTGTTTTTAATTTCAAATGGAAACTCCAGCTTTGGCTCCATTCGGTCTATCTGAGTCAGGTGACTAAGATCCATCATAATAGACTCATTGAGCGGTCTGGAAAACTCTATATTGAAGTCCATCGTCTGATACACATTATACTGGAGGTCAAACATCTTCGGCATCACCTCACCCATATACAGTGGCACGGTGTTGATTGCATAAGCTAACGCCAAACCAAAGACCAGCATGACAAAGCGTCGTTTGTTCCTCAGCACATTTCTAATAACCATTTTCCAGCTAAAGTTGATGTGACGCCACACTATTTTAACTCTTTCTAGGAGTATGCGCTTACCACTCTTAGGGACCTCAGGTCTCATGGAATCCGCCGGCATAATCCCTAAAACGCCCCGAGCACCAAGCAAACCCGATCCCACACAGAAAATACTGGTCAGCCCGATAGCACTCGCGATATAGGCTGGATAAACATTAACTTTCACAAATGGAATATTAAAAAAGAATACAAATATCCGACTCAGTGGCCCAGAAGCAGCCATTCCAATTGAAATTCCTATCCCAGAACCGATTAGACCAATACCAAGAGCGTATTTAGAATAATGTGAAAGGATGCGAATATTGCTATACCCCAGTGCTTTGAGTACACCTATAGGAATCCGGTCATTATGTACCATACGACTCAACATAATGACAATAATCAAACCGCCAACCAGTAAAAATAGAACAGGTATCACGTTCGCCATTGTCTCTACGCCTACCATTTTTTGCGTGAGTACAAAATTACTCAGCTGATCGTCTAGTTTTGTAAGCCGCTTCATACCATAAGGTTTGAGCACTTCTTCTATACGCTCCGCAGTTTCATCTATATTTGCCCCTTCTGACAAGGTAATCAACACCTCGTTATAGCTGCCTTCAAACCCGTAAGCAGACTGGGCAAAAGTTTCCGTCACATACCCTATTCCAAATCTTTCAGGGTTTGGAAGCAACGCTTGTTCGTTTTCCATTAAGTAAATATACTCCGCACTAGCCGCTATGCCGACTACGTTTAAATTATGAATGCGACCGTTAATATATGGTGTAATAACAGCCCCTTCTTTAATGCCTCTAGCGTTCGCGAATTGTTCTAATAAAATAATTTGTGTTTCCTGTAAAGGCTTATATGCCCCACTTCTGAAATACCATTTATTGATGACTTCACCTTTTGGGGGTATGGAAACTAATCTTAAATTTACTTTTTCATCACTGTTTGCCACTCTCAGCGGTACATCTAAGCTCACGCGCCCCTGAACATCCTTTACCCCATCCACGGCTTTTACTTTTTCTAACGCACTCCGAGGAATACGAACGACTTGTACCAGCATGTCGTTAATGTTGGTCATGCTGTAGTACGTATCCTTAGCCCGATTAATATTGATATTTGTGTTATTAAACAGAATATAAACACTCAGCGCCGCTGCCACAATAGCGACGATTGAAAAAAACTGTCCCTTGGAATGGCCAATCATACGAATCAGCCTTACATTCAGCTTTTTCATTACCATTCAATCCTTTCAGGTGCCACAGGCGATTCATTGATCTGGATTTCCGAAATAGTCCCACTGCTCATGCGTATAACCCGATCTGCCATATCGCCAATGGCGGCATTGTGGGTAATGACGACAACTGTCTTTTTATAGGTCTTGTTGATTCGGTGCAGCAGTTCCAAAATAAGAAGACCCGTTTTGTAGTCAAGGGCTCCTGTTGGTTCGTCACATAGCAGGAGTAGCGGATTTTTTGCCACCGCTCTTGCAATTGCCACACGTTGCTGCTCCCCCCCACTCATTTGAGAAGGGAAATGATCCATTCTATCTGCCAACCCCACCTCAGTAAGTACGTCTTCAATCGGCATGGCGTGTTGACACATCTCTGTTGCTAATTCAACGTTTTCAACAGCAGTCAGATTCGCCATGAGGTTATAAAACTGAAAAACAAACCCAACTTGGTCTCTGCGAAACCGTGTCAGTTTTTTGTCGTTATACTCCGTAATTACATCCTTGCCAATGACAATGCGGCCCGTTGTTGGCAAGTCCATGCCCCCCATTATATTGAGCAGTGTGCTTTTCCCAGAGCCGCTTGGCCCCAGTATAACGACAAACTCACCATCGTAGAGTTCAAAATCTATGTTTTCAATGGCTTTTACCGTTACGTCGCCCATTTGGTAATCCTTGCTCAAATCTTCCACCTTCATTAACACCTTTTGGTCTGGCATTATGCACGCCCCCCCTTTTGGATTAAAGCTTTTCTCGTTTTTATTTTTACCCTTTTGCTGGGCACTATCACCTTGAAATCGTTAAAAACCACTACAATCATTTACCGTGCAATTTATTTTTATGTATAATTTGTTTTGATTGCGTTATAATAAAATTACACACTTTATGAAGGAGGCATTACATATGATAATAGAACGTAACGCGCTAAAAGAACGACTCCAGCAAATCGCTGACAATGACTACGAGTGGCCGGAAGACGATAACGCTAAAAATTATTTAGAAAGTCTTTGCCACTATATAGGGGACACGGACCCTGTACTAAGAGATGACTTGGTATACCCAATATTGGGGGACTTGGTTCAAAACGAAACCCTCATGCCAGCCGAAGAAGCCGCCTCACTACTCATGACGCTCGTTGGAGAAAACTACCTTGGGCATGGACTTGGTCTTGAACTGGACGACAGCGTGTTCAAACGCACTTTTTCCGCACTGATTATTGCTTGTTTGATTGACCGCGATGTGGAGAACCCTTATTTAACCGATGAACAGCGTCACACCGCTGGCACCTGCCTCCTCCACGCTTTTATAGCTGAACAGGATATTCGTAACTATGTCCCCGAAAAGGGTTGGGCTCACAGCTTAGCCCACTACTCAGATGCAATAGGTTGCCTGCTCAACCACGACAGCATGGCAGAGCAGTTTCTTCACCCCGTCATGGTTGCCCTTGCCACTAAGCTCTCTGCAAAGCAAGGGGTTTGGTCTGGTGCAGAGGACGAGCGCTGGGTTACAGCACTGGCAACGCCTCTCTTCGCTAATCAATTTTTACCTGAAACCACTGTACTGGATTGGTTTGGACAAATGGGCAGTGCCCTCGAAAACGTTAAAGGCCCTTCGCGAAACGAAATTTCCATTAATAACAGACAATTTCTCAGAAGTCTTTATTTCAGAGGGCTCAAACATTTCCCTGAACATCCGTTTTTAGAACCTCTTTTACAAGCACAAGAGCAGGTTAACCCGCATATAAGCTATATTTAGCAAGGTTCTAGTAATCTTATCCTTAAAACACAAAAGCGTCAGTAGTAGCCTTTAACGGTTACTACTGACGCTTTTTATTGGTTATTTACCCTGCATAGATTAGCTGCATTTCCTCACTGGTAGCAAGCAGTGTTTCTAAACTACCCACCGCTTCTAGCTTGCCATCTTTTAGTAGCAAAATCTGGTCTGCTTCTTGTAACAGTCTTTTTTGATTAGAAACCGCAAGATAAGTGCCACTGCGCTTTTCTAAAATTCTGTCCCACATTAAATTCTGCGTCTCCACATCCAGTGCGCTGGCTATGTCATCAAAGGCATATAGACTGGCTTCTCGAATAAACATGCGCCCTACCGCCAGTCTTAATTGCTGACCACCCGAAAGCTTAATGCCGTTCGTCCCAATTGGTGAGTCTAAACCTTCTGAAAAACCCGTTATGTCTGGTTCCAAAACAGCGCTATGCACTGCCCGCTTCATTTGCTCAGAGGTAGCTTCCAGCCCTAAGCACAAATTTTCTTTTAGACTGGCACTAAAAAACTTAGGTAACTGAGGCGTATAAGCAATTCGAGGTGGTGTCATTGTTTCACTCAAATTTGTTAGCGCCACTTCATTCCAGTAAACAGTCCCTTCTGTGGCCTCTAGTAAACCCGAAATAACTTTCAATAGCGTGGACTTTCCCGAGCCAATACGCCCAGCTACTACGGTTAAACTGCCTGCTTCCAGTTTAAAGTTCAGTGGCCCTACTTCACTTTGTCCGTTTGGATATGTATATTTTAGACCCTTGACGCTAAGTGTTTCCAGAGGCTCTGCTGAAATAGGGTTTATCGGCTTGAGTTTTCCTAGGTCTGAGGGTTTGGTAATAAGCTGCTCGTCTATGCTTTCATGGAGCTGGCACAGGTGCTCAAAGGACACGCGTATTTGTTTGTAACGAGTGAACGCATTGCCCGAAAACATAATGAAGAAAGAAACAAAATTCATGTAATAAGTAAATATGACAAAGTCCCCTAAAGAAAAGGCGTTTTCTTTATAGAACAGGGCCATGAAAATAAGAATCATACCCGTGCCGATGTTGAACAAGTTCTCATATAACGTGCCGAGAATTTGAGAAAATACATTGTCCTGAGTTGCACTTTTGGCCCGAACCTGATTGAGATGCTTGAGGTGCTTGAGTACATTTTCCTCTGCACCATTAACCTGAATAGACTGGATATTCGTAAACATTTCACCGATTGCTGAGGAAACATTGCCCGTGGCACTTCTATTGGCAAGTCGATATTTAGAAACCCGTCTGCCTGAACGTTCCATGATGTATACCATGCCCATAATTGGCATAAATATAAGCAAAGTCATTTTTAAATTGATGGTACATAAAATGCCAATCGCAATGACCGTTAGTACAAAACTGGTCATCACTGCCATTACGGCACTATAGGCAAAGTCTTCTATTTGCCCCGCATCTTCCTTAATTCTATTAAGCGCATCCCCGGTAGCAAGGTTCAAGGATTCTGCCCCCGGCTTATCGAGTATCGCCTGAATCAGATTCAGTCTTATGTCCGCACTCAATAAAAAACGGCTCTTCGTATTAAAATACGAGTTAAAGAACACAAATAGAATTCTACCCATTAGCAGTCCTAAAAAGAGGCATATAATGCTGCTGACTGGATTGTTGATTGGCCCTTTGGCGTACTGGTCAAAGACGACCTTAATGACAAGGCCTGTTGCGACTGGAAACAATGACGTGATGAGTTCTAATGCTAGAGATATATAAAATAGTTTACCCCTATTTTTAAAGAGTTGAAACACATACCCCAAGGTTTTTAATTCACTTTTAAGCGATTGCAACATTATGCCAACACCTCCTCTGCTCCTACAGCCAGTAACTGGCTCAGTCTAGACTCCTCATTTTTAAGCAGTAGTGCCCGCTTGCCATATTCCAGAACACGACCGCGCTCAAGCACTAAAATCTCGTCTGCATGTTCTAAGGTCCACAGTTTGTGAGCTATCACTATACCAATGCGATTGCGCATCAGGCGCTGTATGGTATATTGCAGCTGACGCTCCGTTTCAGGGTCAAGCCGCGAAGACACTTCGTCCAAAATGACAATGTCTGGATTGGTTAAAAATAGCCTTACAAAGGTTAGTAGCTGAGCTTCACCTGCCGAAAGACCAACGCCTCCCGTGCCAATAATGGTGTCAAAGCCCGCTTCGTATTTTGAAAACCAAGCCGTCATGTCCATGGCTTCTATCGCTTCTTCAAGCTTTTGATCGGTTATTTCTGGGTTAAAGAAAGTCAAATTGTCTCGTATACTGCCGCTAAAAAGTTGAACGTCTTGTGTCACATAAGCGACTTTTTTTCTCAGAGACTTTAATGAAATTTCTTGAATAGCTATGCCGTTGAGTTCAATACTCCCAGCATTAATATCATAGAGCCGTATTAGCAACCGCGCTAAAGTTGTTTTGCCGCTGCCAGTACGCCCAATGACGCCTAAGCATTGACCAGGTTTTAGGTTGAAGCTTAGGTTTTCTAAAACGGATTCCTCTGGCTCATAGGCAAATGATACGTTTTTTAAACTTAACTGCACAGGTGACTTAAGCACTTTAGGCGATTTATGCTCTACAATACAACTTTGTCTGCCAAGTAGTTCCAAAATGCGTCCTAAGCTGGCAGAAAGGGCTTGAATGTCCTGCATCTGCCGCTGAATGGCGTCTATTGGCCTGTTTAAATAATTGGTGTAAGCGTAGAACATATAGATTGTTCCCACTGACACTTCACCCATTTTCCAGAGCCATGTCCCCACCAAGAGAGATATGCCAAAACTCGTCAATTGAAGGAATAGACTCAGCATAAAGAAGGCCCAGCCAGCCATGCCCGCTTTTATACGGACAGGCATCCAACCCATTAAAAGCTTTTGACAATTCAAGCTTGCATACCGAGAAGCCCCAGAAGCTTTTATGTCCTCTGTGTTTTGAATGACCTCCCCCATAAAACCAAAGGTGTCTCCAGATTTTTGCCGGTTCTCCTTCCAAAAATCTTCTCCAAAACGTTTGATATGACTTGTTAAATAAAATGCCAAAACGACAAAAATGGTCTGTCCAAGGCCTATCCGATAGTCTTCTCGATAGTACATAGACAGAACACCTATAATAAGTAATAAGTTACTGACGAGTATAATGACCATTCTTGAAAAAAAGTTAAAGAGAACGTTGACATCGCCTTCAATAATTTCAATGATTTCGCCCTGCCTGATGGTCTTAAAATAACCCATATCGAGACTAAGCGCATGGGCTACCAAATCTTCTTTAAGTTTATTTGTAGCCTCCCAGCCCACAGTTTGGGCTAAATAGGTCGCACCAACTGCAAGGATCTGCTGTAAAAATGCCAGTCCAAAAAACAACAAGGCCATTTGCATCAGATTTGATTGGTGTTCTGGGGACAAGGCTGCGTCTAAGAAGCCTCTTACAATTTGAGGGTTAACAATTTGAATGGCAATACCCGCCACAACGCAAATACTCAAAACTAAAAATTTAAGTCGCTGACCCTCTAAATACTGTCTGAGCAGTGCAACAGCACCGCTATCTTTCCAACGTTTTAGCTTCATTTTTGTCTACCCCCTTGTCGATGGTGCTAATAATGAATTCAGTACAAAACTATAGAATAATACAAATAGTTTATATTATACATCAATTCTGTCAATATAATACTGTTTATATGTTAATGTTTTTTTATGGTTTTTTTGTATAGGCTTATGGAAATTTTACATAAACTAAAAAAACCTTTCTATAAATAGAAAGGTTTTTTTGGTTCTTTTTATTGAAGTTGTTTAATTGAACATGACTTTTTCGTCTGCTCTGAGCAACCACCCGAACAGCCTGGGCATTTGTTGTTTCTCATGCTTTTATATGACTTAAGTGCGCCAAGGCCCACAAGTCCAAAGAATATACCACCTACGATTATTGTAGCACCCATTCTGATACCTCCTATTCGGTTACGACAATCTGCTCTTGTTGCCTTTTTCTATTGGCACGTTTAACCAAAATTGTTATGCCAACTGCGTAGGCAGTACCAACCAGTATAGCGGGTATAAATCCGGTTGCAGTGTGTCCATATACAACTAACGTGCCAATTTGCGTAATTAACATCGCCAGTAAATAACCTGCGCTAAACTGAAATGCTATCGTTCTCCCTAGCCAAACTCTGTCTTTAAGTTCTGCATTCATAGCGCCTATAGCCGCGAAACATGGCGGTGTGAAGAGGTTAAAAACAAGGAAAGCATAACCTGTCACAGGGTTAAAGAGCTGAGTCAAAACACCACCCGGCAGGTGTAATGCTTCGTCTGAAGTTGCCAGTAATATAATTGCAAAAGTTGAAACGACATTTTCTTTAGCAATAAAACCCGTTAAGGCTGCGGCTGCCATTTGCCATCCTATAAAGCCAAGTGGTATTAGCAAAGGCGCTATTAGACCGCCCATCGAAGCTAAAATACTCACACTCTGATCTTCAGTTACTTGTAAGCCCCAAGTGTATGTCTGCATAAACCACACGAGGGTATTCATTACTAAAATAATAGTAGAAGCTTTAATGATAAACGACTTCGCCTGCTTAAACATTTGTTTTGCCGCATGTTTGAGACTTGGCAACTTATAAGCAGGCAATTCCATGATAAAGGAAGTACTGCTTTCCCAAACAAATATTTTTCTTAATACCAAGCCACTTAAGGCAATCATAGCAAAGGCTAAAAGGTACATGCTGGCTGCTACCCATGCTTGATTCGGGAAAAACACCGCGGAAAATAGCGCTATTATGGGCAATTTTGCACCGCAGGGTACAAACGGGGTCAACATCGTTGTCATACGCTTCTCATTCTCATCTTCAATAGTTCTTGTTGCCATAATGCCCGGTATGGAACAACCGGAACCTACAATCATAGGGATTATCGACTTGCCGGATAAGCCAATCTTTTTAAAATAACGGTCCATAACCACAGCGACTCTCGCCATGTAACCACTGTCTTCTAAAAGACTTAGACAGAAAAACAACACCATGATTAGTGGCAGAAAACCAACCACAGCACCAACGCCGCCTATTGCACCATCAACAATTAGCGCTTGAAGTAGTGGGTTAATGCCTAAACTTTCAAAGAATCCATTTGCAGCAGTTGGAACCAGTTCACCGAAGAATGTGTCATTTAAATAACCAGACAGATAGCCACCAATGCCTTCAATGGATAAGGTATAAACCAACCACATGATTAATGCAAAGATAGGCAGACCCCATATGCCATTGGCTAAGATACGGTCTAACTTATCACTCCAAGTCACCTGACTTGCATCTCTTTTTTTAATCAAATACTGGTCTACTAGTGACTTGATATAGGTTTGTCTACCTTGATCCTCCCCGTCAGTTCCTATGTCAGAAATAACAGGGCTTTTCTGAGGTTCATTTCTCAGGTAAGCTTCAGCCGCTGCTTCCATCAAGGTTTTAAGACCTTCACCTTCATTTGCTACCGTTTCAATAACTGGGCAGGACAGTGCTTTTGAAAGTCCTTGTACATCAATAGCATTTCCCATTTTTCTAACGGTATCCTGTTTATTGAGGGCAATCACGGTCGGAATGCCTAGTGCTAATAATTGTGTACTGAAAAAGAGACTGCGTTCTAAATTACTCGCGTCTACAATATTAATCAATACATCTGGTTTTTCTTCAAGTATGAAGTCTCGCGTTATGGTTTCTTCGCTGGTGTAAGGTGAAATGGAGTAAACTCCGGGCAGATCCACCACTCTACCATTTGGTATGCGCTTCGCATATGCACGCTTTAGGTTAGCTTCTTTTTTTTCAACGGTGACACCGGGCCAATTGCCTACATATTCTGTTTTCCCAGTGATGGCGTTGAACAGGGTAGTTTTCCCTGAATTCGGATTTCCAGCCAAAGCTATTCTCATTTGATTGCCTCCTATGCAACTTGGTTTTGTGAACGAGTTTCATTCTCAATAAATAGTTTAAAAAAGTTCGATTGAGCGTGCCATCTTTTTATCTATTGCATAACGGCTATCTTTGATATTGATGATATAATTGCCTGCAAGCACAGAAATCAAAGTGACTTCTTCGCCTTCGCAACATCCTAGTGTAAAAAGGAATTTGCGAATTTTCTCACTCCCAGCAATACTTTTAATTCTACCGCTTGTACCCATTTTTACTTCAAAAAGTGACATGCGCATCTTCCTTTCATATTATTGTATTCTGTAATATGATGAATACAGTTAAGTTTTATGATAATGTTGTTGATAATAATTATCATTTACAACGTAATTATACCGTAATCTGATAGTCTGTCAAGAAGTTATCAAATGTTTTTATATCTAAGGAGAATTTTATGAGTAATCTTGGGAAAAAAAGCCTGTTTTTTATTGGTGGCAGCATCTCTTTAACCCTTGGATTTATAGGTATTTTTTTACCTTTATTACCAACAACACCGTTTTTACTGCTTGCATCATTTTGTTTTATAAGGAGCTCAGAGCGCATTCATCGCTGGCTTATTCAGCACCCTCTGTTTGGTACATACCTTAACAATTACATCCATCACGGAGGTATTACTTCAAAAGACCGAATTAAAGCACTCCTACTTCTCTGGGCAGGTCTTGGGTTTTCAAGCTTTATAGCGCCTAACATGCACTTGAAGCTATTCCTCCTTTTAATTGGTAGTCTTGTTTCATTGCATCTGTTTAAACTTCGCACCCTGACTGCACCAAAGTGAACCTTTATGTTATATTCTCGGATCGAGTAGGAGGCTGACGATTAATTCGTCAGCCGTCCTCTCACACCACCGTACGTA